>CAYWCU010000012.1:0-36765 GCA_964456855.1 uncultured Candidatus Saccharibacteria bacterium
TTGAATACAATTTCGTCAGACCGCACCAATCGCTCAATTACGAAACGCCGTGGGAGGTGTATCAAAGCATCCCCAAGGTGAAGCCGAAACAAAAAGTCGTTCCATTGCCCTTTTCGGGAAAAGTGTTACCCATGTACCCGTCAAGTACAAAACATTGACTTCTAAAGTTTATCAAAATCCATTACAATTAAAACATGAATAATCAAAAAGGGTTTATTAACCTAATCATACTTATTGTGGCACTCGTTGTTACGGGAATCGCCGCGCATTATGTCATTCTGCAAAAAGAAAGTCTCTCCTCCGTTCAACCAACCACAATTGCCGATAATTTTAATCAAAAAAAGATTTTACCGGACAAACAACGGAAAAAGGTTATTAAAACGCCCGGGACCTCCCCCAAACAACAAAAAAAAGCAACGCCGAGCAATAAACCGAAACCAGTTAAAGAGGAGAGCACTGAAACAACCCCTGAGCCAATCCCTACGGTTCTAAAAATACCGGAGTCAACGCCGGTTAAAATAAATTCCTGCGGAACAATCAGCGTGGCGGGAAACTATTTCATTTCCAGAGATTTACTGAACACAAAAGCTGAGCCGTGTATCAAAATTCAAAATGCGAATAATGTAATCCTTGATTGCCAAAACCGCGTCATTACGGGGAAAAACGAGAACTATGATATCTATGTCAAAAGAACTTCTAATTTTAAAATTAAAAATTGCAAATTAGTATCAAGTATAAATGATTTGACACGGGACATGTCCAGCCAACACGTTTTGCGAATTGAAAACTCTAAACTGGGCGAAATAGACAACAGCAGTGTTGACGGAAATTTCGCGAGTATAAGCGGCTCTTCTTTTATAACTATCAAAAAAAGTGCCTTCACCAGCCAATTGAGTGTATATAAGTCTAATAATGTAATAATAAAAGACAGCAGCTTTTCCAACGGAATGGATCCGATTACACTTCAGGAAGGCAAAAATAATTCTGTTATTTCTAGTTTGATAGACGGCAAATCCGATGGGGTCTTCAGGGGGTTTAACGGGAGTATCGGCGCGGATGACGGTATTGTGATAAAAGACGAAAGTGGCGACATTATCCAAGGGAATACTTTGCAAAATTTTTTTGATTGCGCCATTGAGAATACTGGCGAGATGTTTGACGCGAAAATTATCGGCAACAAGGCGAGTAACGCCGGGGTATGTTTTTTGGGCGGTTGGTATTGGAGCAGCGTAAAAGGAATTATTGTTAAAGACAATACGGTCAGCGATACCCCGACCCTCTTTTATTTTTTTCGTCAATACGATTTAAAGCCAAATGAAAAATATGTCTACTTTTTAAACAATACTTTTGAGAACAACAGGATGATCAATCCAAAACTTAATACGAGCTTTTCGTTCGCGGCCAAAATGATTTTTAACGGAGCGTTCGTCCCCATACAAAAACACATACTCGGGAATAATGTTTTAAGAAATAACGATTTTACAAAGCTTCTCGGACCAATCCTTGTCGCTCCCGCCAATTTAATTAAGGATGGTGGAGGAAATATATGCTCCGGCGCCCAAGAAGATGTTAGGGGAGGTGGGGACCCCCTGCCTTTTAAATGCAACTAGCATTGCTAGAATTTGTTTCTTTCAATTTTGGTGGCAACATGCCCCGCTTTTCGCGACTTTGTCTTTGTTTGCGGTGTGTTTTGGACGAAGTCCGAACTTATTTCGCCCAAAATCCTGATTAACTTTTAATTTGGTTGCTTGCTTCGCAAGCATTCATTTTGTTCGCGCGCTCCCTGTTTGTTCAAGAGCGAAGCGATTGAATACAAACAGCAGTCCTTTAGGGCTCCGCGCGCGAGGTAATGCCAACCAATAACTTACGATTTGCCTGCCTGCGGTAGGCAGGCGTTTCCGCTCGCCTCGCTCCACTCGGCGGTAGCCAAAACAGAAATTTTTTCAATACATTTTTTTCTGCCCCCATTTTTTCTTTTAATAGGATTTGAAAAAATTTCTGTTTTGGCTTAATTCCGCTTTTGGCGGAATTGCGGAAACGCTAACCCGATTTCTTTTCTTTTTCCGCGCACCCACAGGGCATCTAAGGACCTGCGGCGCGATTGTTTTACCCCCCCCTTTTTTTTCTCCGCCTTCGGCGGAGCGGATTTTTCTTTTCGGGCTTCGCCCGATTTTTTCGGGATTATCGTTATCAATAAGTTTGTTTTTTCACATGTATAATCGCAAACCCCAAACCTAATCCTCGAAGATTTTTTTCTAACTCCAAAATTGAAAATTTTGCAATATTTGATTTATATTTTTTTATATCATCAGAAAAATTTCTTTCCTCGGATGAAGTATCTAAAATTCCTAAACAAAAAATAATATCACTATCTTTTTTATTATTAAAAAGTCCATCTAGTCCTTCACTTGGAATATTTTGTTTTTTTATTTTTTCGGAGTATTCTTTATTTCCTCTTGTTGTTCCCTCGGTTATACATTTTTGTACAGATCTTAAATAACTTTTATCAGTTTTTCTATCTCTAATCAATCTTTTTGCCGAAATAAGCGTTTGTGCTATTAATTCTCTAACTGAATTATCGAAAGCCTTTTTTACATGAATTAGGTAAATTTTATTGTCTGAAAATTTCAATATGTCGCACATCTCAATATTCTCTGAGATAATTTTGTCAAGCACTAAATATCCGTCTTTTCCTAAATAAAGTTGATTATACTCATTTTCGTTTTTTTGCTCATCAAAATTATTAGGCAAAATATCTTGATTCAAGGCGTTTGATATTGAATATTTGCAATCATCATTCAACTCTGTAATAAAATCTGAACTAATCGCATACCACTCATTGTCTATAAAAAAGTATGTTTTGCCGTCTATTAAAAGTTCACCATGCACATGACATATAAACTTCTTCCAAGTACTTCTTTTTCCTTCTGCATTATAACTAACAATATTAATATTTTCCAAGGATTTTGAAAATTCTTCTTCATTTTTAATAGAAATGTCTTCTTTATTTTTTAATTGATCTAATAAATATTTTACATCATCCAGTGTTTCACTACTTTCAAAAATTGGATTTTTAGAATTGCCCTTATAAACTTTATAATTTTCTGCCATTAGATAGTTGTCAAAATTTGGGTGGCAAAAATCAAAATCAATTTCTTCGCTATTGGTGCAATAGTTAAATAATTTTTTATTTAATTCTTGCTCCAATTTTTTAACAAGCTCTTTATTAGCCTTTCCGCGTCTTGAAATGAGTAAAACTTTATTTAAAGAAAAAAGTGGTTTTTGATTTTTCAAAATGTCGCTAAGTTTTTCTATAATCCGTAAGAGGGTTTCAAAATTTATTGATTTATTTATTTGAAATGATGATTTTGCAAGACACCCAGCATTTTTACTTATTTCTTCGTCCGAAAAGCCAAACTCTTCACAAAGTATATCGCGATTCAATTCTGCTTTTATTTGCTTGTATATTTTCCCAAATTCATCTTCGTCAGAAAACTTATAATCACCTCTAAAAAATTTTGTACTCCCCAGAATTGAACTCGTGACACATCTATCCTGTAAAGATTTTATAACCTTACTGTCTTTGGAAATAAGACGAGTTAATATTTCAATTCCAAAATTTTGGTCGATATATTCTTGTACTGTAAAATTCCCTTGACCGCCAGAAATTGCAAAGAGATTGTCTTTGTTATAAATAAAAGCTATATAAGAGACATCGGTATTAAATCCTTTAAGTAAAGGTGAGGAGTCTTCAAGAATATTACTTAAAAAGGAGCGCCATTTGGGTGGTTGCGTTTTTTTAGAAAAGAATATTTTTACTTCAAAATTAGTAAATTTTTGATTCGTTTTTTGCACATGAAATTTTTTATCTTCAGACACCTTTTTATTATATGATTCAATAATTAAATCCACAATTTCACCCTCTGTTTTATTATTAAACAAATTTTTATCTATTCTATATACCCCTATCTGAATTTCTTTTTTTTCTTTCATATTTTAAATCATAGTGATCCAAGTGGTGGGATTATGCTGTCATTTTCAATCGCATTTCTTGTCGGATTCCACTTTGCAACACGCACAAATTTATTTTTATCAAATTCTAAAATATCTAGGCGATTAAAATGAACGAGCAATTGACCCAATGGCTTTGATAACCCTTTTGGCGAAATTAAAAAAGCAAATTCCGGTCTTAAAATTTTGCAATATCCAAGTAATTGCGAAAGATTAATCAAACTCAACGGCGTATCTTTCACTTCAACAAAAACTAAATTGCATTTGTCTTTTTCAAGAATAACCCCGAGTAAATCCACTCTAATTTTATAAGTTGCATATTCAGGAAAAAATTTTGTGTATTTATTGCGTTGTATAAAATCGCTTAAATCAACAGCATGGACATCGTAAGTTTTTATGGTTGCTTTAGGATGTTTGTTTTCTAAATGTGTTTGCAACCATTCTAACATACTTGGATAAAGCGCAATTTCTTGTTTTAATTCGTAATTATTCATAGGCTTTTATGTTGTCGCTTTCATCCAAAACGGCTAAAAGCTCCGAGTAATGATTAAAATGTTTTCCTTTTAGAAAATCGGGTAATTTTTCAGAATTTTCTTCTGAATTTTGGGCCTTTTCTCTAACTCTAAATTGTTTTTCGCTGACATTATCACCTAGTCCTTTTTTGTTCATTTTCGCAAGATCAGTTAATACTTCTTGCTTGTGTCGCAAATAAGAGCCAATGGGCAAAAATTGATTAGCAAATATTTTAACCTGATGTTCTTTAGCCCAAAACCCAGCCGCTTTTTTAAAATTAGGATCACGGAAATTTGGATGTCCAAAATCAATGCTTTCAATAGGAATGTTGACTATTTCAAAAAGTTTGTACAAATCTAAAACTAGAAACCAATTTCTATGGTCTACTTCAAGATAAATTCTTTGTTTATCTTCTTTGCCAAATTGAGCGTTTGAAGCGCGAACATACCCTGTTACATCAAAATATCCCCGCAAAAATTCTTTTTGCTTTTCTTTGTCTGCCTGAAAAATTGCTTTTGGTATCCTAAAAGAATGATAATCACTAAAATCGCCATTCAAAAGATAGCTTAAAAATTGCCAAGTTAAATCAGTGTTTCGCCAAACTATCACAAGACTAACGCCCCTGTTATCCTCATCATTAAATTTACTAATATCTAATCCAAGGCGTTTAATTCTTTCAATAATTTTATCCAAACTGTTAGATAAATAAATTTGAGTGTCAAATTTTTTCTTTGGATCAATAGGGCTTACTGCTTCTAAATTTTTAAAAGGAAAATCAACGACTAATTTGTTTAGCTCTGCCGATTTAATAATCGTCCCCCTACCAACAATCAAGCCGAGGAAATAAGCAATGTCCTCACTTAAAAACGATGATACTTTATTTGTTATGTCCATATTTTTTGAAAATTAAAATATATTCGTGAACTTTATTAACAATAAATTTATACGGATAACCTAATGGCTTACAATTATTATATTCTTTTTGTCTGTCCCAAATCAACAAGTCTTCAAAGCTAAGCCCGATTTCTTGCATCATATCCGCAATATCGCTGTGGAAGGGATAAAATTTGCTTTTTTTGCGAATATCCATTACGACAATAACACAATATCCATTTTCACGGATTGTTTTTACAACTTCCGTCATTATTTTTTTCAACTCCGCAATAAAATTTTCATAGGATTCTATATTGCCAATATCTTGTGTTTTGTTCGTGTAGTTTCTGCCAATTTTCATATCGGCACTTCTTCGGGCATTTAAAATATCCCAATAAGGCGGAGATGTTAAACATAAATCAATACTATTTGGTTTAATAAATTTTGTTATTTCCCTAGCGTCTTTTACAAAATATTTAATTTCTCCATTTTTCTTATATGGAAGATAATGATTATTTATTCTATTGAAAAATAACTTTTGAAATTCATTGCTAATATCAACGCCATAAACATTCATTCCCTTTTTAAGACCCGCAATAAGCGTGCTTCCGCTTCCCGCGAAACAATCCAAAATATTTTTTCCTGATCCATTTGTCAAAACATCAATTATTCTTTCTGAAAGTTGCAATGGAAAAATAGCGGGATGTTTCAATTTATACTCTTCTTGATTTTTTGCAATATCTCGCCAAATACTAAAAGAATTCTGAAGCCAAGTAGCGCCATCAAGTTTATTCGCTCGCTTAGTGGCAAGATTGGTTTCTATAAAATAAAGTCGTTCCTCCGTATTTTGAGGGCTGTCTTCATTTTGATTTATACTTTTATATCGTTTGTGTGTTTTTTTAAATAGTTGAACTTTGCCTTTTTTTGTAAGTATTTTTTTAATTTTGTCATCAGGAATAACTCCCTCATTGTTATAACTAAGCAAAATATATTTTGCGTTTACGCTACTAATCAAATCATCAAGAATTTTGTCAGCTCGTCCTTTATAGCAATATTCCGATAACTGGTGATCATAATTAAGCATACCAGTTTTACCATTTGGATTTGGCTTTTTAGTTCCAAACCATCCTTCGGCAATCAATTCAAGAATAAAATAATTTGCTGCATATTGCCTATTATTATAAGGCGGATCTAAATATAAAATATCAATATTTTTTATTTCCCTTATTAACTTGTTTGCGTCTTGTTTGAATGCCTTATTTTTTTTATTACTCGGTATTATTTCAGGTGCGGTTAAAATTATAGGCTTGAGGGCTCTTTTATCCCAAGTTTTCAAATACGCGCTGTAAGTTCCAGCAACATTTGAAACAAGATTAACTGATTCTATTAAGGCAGTAATTAAATAATAGTATTCCAGTTCGCTAATAACAAATAGTTTTTTCCATTCCTCAATCTTTTCTCTTATTGCGTCAATTTTTTGTCCATTTTCGTTTGAAAAATATTTACGATTACCTGTTCCACTAGGACAGTAATTTTTAAATATAAAACTTTTCTTTGGCAACAAATTATTGAGATAGCCAATTACATAGTTTTTATCAATCTGGTTTACTCCTAAATGCTTTTTTAATTTAAAAAATTTCGGCTCTTCGTTTAGTTCAATATAGGTTTTTGCTAACGCAAAAGAAAATTCCAAAAAATCATTTGCAATTACCGTATAACCTTTTTTCTTAAAATGTTGCGCAACAACTGTTGTGCCAGTAAAAAGATCAACAAATTTTGCACCATGATTCAGCTCGGTTTTTTTAACACCGATTTCTATTAAATCCAATAATTTGTCTTTTCCGCCGTAATAACGCATATTTTTATTTTATTAAATCATCTAAACTAACACTCAACGCCTTGGCGATTTTTTGCACAGTATCTATTGTAGGGCTTTGAATCCCGCCAGATTCAATTTTAATCATTGTAGCATGAGAAATATCAGCCAACCTTGAAAGTTTATCTTGCGACAAACCTTTTTGTTTTCTGTGTTTTCGTATATTTTTAGCAATTGTGGATATTTTGTTGCTCATTTGAATATTATATGATAATATCTATATTAGAGTATAGATAACATGTTATTGCTTAAAAACTATTTATACTCATATAATAGCAAATTTTACGGATTGAGTAAAATTTGAATAATCCCCAAAAAATCGGGCGAAGCCCGAAAAGAAAAATCCGCTCCGCCGCAGGCGGAGAAAAAAAAGGGGGGGGTAAAACAATCGCGCCGCAGGTCCTTAGATGCCCTGTGGGTGCGCGGAAAAAGAAAAGAAATCGGGTTAGCGTTTCCGCAATTCCGCCAAAAGCGGAATTAAGCCAAAACAGAAATTTTTTCAAATCCTATTAAAAGAAAAATGGGGGCAGAAAAAAATTAAAAAAATGTATTGAAAAATTTTCTGTTTTGGTTCGCCGTAGCGGAGCGGAGGCGAGTGGAAACGCACCAATTGAATTACCACGCTCTCCGAGCGTAAAATTAAGTTCAGAGCCACCACGCGCTCGGCGCGTGCGAGTTATCAATCACTTCGTGATTGTTTTTCAAAAAAGGTTCGAGCAAAGGTTTCAATCTCACCCGCAATCCAATATCCTCGGCGCTTCGCGCCTGTGTCTTTGTTTGCGGAGAGGGAGGGATTCACAACAACACTATTTTTATATTCACTTCGTTCATTAAAGATATGTGTTCTTGCACCCTGCTTCTCATCCCTCCCTCTCTCGCAAGCCAATATCCTCGGCGCTTCGCGCCTGTGTCTTTGTTTGCGGAGAGGGAGGGATTCGAACCCTCGATACCTTGCGGTATACCGCCTTTCCAAGGCGGCGCACTCGGCCACTATGCGACCTCTCCGTGTTTATTTAATATATCCTTATATTGCCGTCTAATCAACCTTCTGCCCTCAGTTGTTTTTAAAAACTTCTCTCTTCTCTTTTTCTTGCCATACCGCAATTTACATATGCTTCATAATACACTAAATCAAAAGGTTTATAAAATTTCGTTGATTTCACTTGTCCGCTGTTGTGCGCTGTAAATCTTTCTTTTAAATTACCGCTTGACCCTATATAAGACCATTTCTTATTCTTGCTTTTGATAACATAGACATAATACATGAATCGTTTGTTTTGATTACCGTTCGTGGAATGGAGGGCGACGCCAGCCTGCGACTGATCACCCGCAGGGTGACACTCGGCCACGGCGTCTATCCGCCTGTGGAGGACGACCTCTCCGTGTTTTTAAAAATTTTAAACTGCTTTAACAACTCGGCCAACCCCCCCGCAGGGAGGTCTCGCTACGCGATGATATTCAACCTCTCCGTGTTTATTCGTCTGGCAAACTCAATCCTTAAAATTCTTTTCCTTCCGTATAAAAAGCGTTAGGGTAACGGATAATTATATCTTTTATGTAATCCAGGCGTTCTTTGGGACTGGAAAAATCCTCGGGATAAAAAGCGCTTTCGGAAGCCATCGCCACCGCCTTTTTCTTAATCTCTTTCGGAAAAGGTGTCTGGGATTCTTCTATGGCGGCATTCAAAACCATAAGAGCCTCCGGCTTTAGTTTTCCCAAATCCAACTTTTTGAAAAACTCATCTTGAGACTCGTTTTGTTTCGCTTCAAGGCTTTTCTTAATTTCTTTAAGCGACTCGCCCGATATTTCCTTGTTAAGCAGGACTTCGTTTTTATTCATATTTTTTGCCATTCCTTCCATGCCTTTAGGTTATACCAAATATTATTTTTTCTCAAGAGCCCACAAAGAATAATGATTAGATATTCATTTCTCTCAATAAACGGATTCTTTCCTCAATCGGAGGGTGGGTCATAAAAAATTTCGCCATCCTCCCCTTGGTTTTCTTTTTCTTGAACGGATTGGAAATATAGAGATGGGCGGTCGCTTTGTTAGCCCTCTTCAATGAACCGGGGTATTGGGATATTTTTTCCAAAGCGGAAGCAAGCCCTTCGGGGTATCTCGTTAACAACGCCCCCGAGGCGTCCGCCAAAAACTCTCTCTTGCGAGAAATTGCCAACTGGATAAGAGTGGCGGCAATCGGGGCCAAAATCGCCAAGACAATGCCGGCTATCATCATAACCACCTGGGCGTTGCCACCTCCCTCTCTGTCCCTCCCTCTCCCGCCCCAGATGGTGAACCGCAGGAAAAAATTGGAAAGCAACGCGACAAAACCGACAAGCACCACAACAATTGTGGAAATCAAAATATCGCGGTTCCCTATATGAGAAAGCTCGTGGGCAATTACCCCTTCCAATTCCGTTTTATCCAGTTTTTCAAGCAGACCGGTCGTAACCGCCACTACCGCTTTTTCTTTGTTTCTTCCTGTGGCGAAAGCGTTTGGAGCGGGATCATTGATGATGTAAATCTTCGGCAAAGGCAAGCCAGCGGTAATGCAAAGGTTTTCCACCAGCCGGTAAAGCTCTGGATTATCGTTTTTTTCAATCGGCTTGGCGCCGGACATTTTAAGCACTATTTTGTCCGAGTACCAGAAACTGAAAAAATTCATCAAGAGACTAAAAGCCACGGCGATATAGAGAATGAGCGAGTTTCCGTAAACCTGCGCGAAACCCCATCCGATTGCGATAACCACGACAAAAAACGAGGTCATTAAAACCCAAGTTCTGCGAATATTTTTGTCTTGTTGAGTATAAAGCGACATAAATCTAATTCCATAGTATTATCCTATATTTTACGCCAACATTCCATACCTTTTCAGAATCGGCATCTTTGTACTTTTCATTTTTAACGGAACCGAAAACATTAATCTCTCCAATGGGTGTTTGGTAACCAGCTTCCCCTTGGATATTCAAAGTTGAAGGAATGAACCTCTCGTAATCGGACTCTTTTTTCTCAACCTCGGCCTTGGCTATAAACTTGTCCGATTTGATTCCAGCCGAAATTTTTCCTTTCTTTCCCCATTCAGTCTTTCCGCCAAGCGCCTCCAAGTTGACTATCACGCCTTCCTTGACGCTAACCTCGGCTCCCACTCTAAAATTTTCCACCACTTTCTGAATTATGGAATCTTGATTTTCTAAGTCATTTGTTGCCATCTGAAATGAATCTTCAACTCCAACCCAAAATTTACCGGGCATATTAGGATTGAAATAAATCATTCTCACTCCCAATCCACCTTCTTTATTTTCCTCAATAGTTTGATTTGCTTTTATTATATAAACGGACGCGCTGTTAAAAGTCGCGCCAAAATTAAACTTAAACCGTTCAATTTCGCCCTTGTTCAGTTTAATCCCATTGGCGTAACTCACGGCTAACTGAGAAACAATCTCATCTTGGCTTGTCGTTCTAACATCAAAGTTTTTGAGGCTCGCGTGAAGAACGGCAGCGGATAAATCAATTTCAGTCCCCCATTTCTTCAAGTGTAACGCTCCGCGTGACGCCTGAAGAGACTCCAGTGAGTTATAAGGATTGCCGGAGTTTTTGTAATCGTAATATGAAAGAGCGAGCGTATCATTGGAAATTTTTATTTTCTTTGTTTCTTTCCCAATCTCAATTTTCAGCCCGTTGTCCGGTAATTCTTCCCCGCCCGTCAGGCTTCCCAGTTTTCGCTCCGTATCAATCATTCCAGATGCTTCCTCTATTTTTTTCGCCGCCAAACTTTTGACATAAAATGGCGTTTTCCCGGGATTGCCGACAAAAGAATTAAACAACGCGACATTTTGGCTGTGCATTTCCAGGACCCCCAACGCCCTTTGATAATTAAGCGTGCCAGTTGCGATAAGCGTCCCGTAATCCAAAAAAACAATCTGCTTACCGGTTTTTGTCTTAATTAAAGCGGACATTATTATGTGCTCGTCTTTCCTTTGCAATTCCCCATTTGAAATTCCGGTCTGAAGCCATGCCTCAATGCCCATTTCAGTAGCGGTTTTGGCCATAAAAGTATGGATATTTCCGCAAATGCCCGTCTTTCCGTCGCCCTCTCCGTAAAAATAATCCTTCAATCCTTGGAACATTCCTTCATCGGAAACAACGGTGAATTCGCCTCTTCTTATCATTTCATCATCATAGGTTTGCTGCAGTTTGTTTCCAAGTATTTGAAGAAAAAAAAGTTTTCCGGCATCACTCATTCCGGCGGAATCCCTGGAGATGGTTTCAAAAAAACCTTTTGCCGAGAATGGTATTTTTACCGAATCGTGAAAAAGATTCTGGCTTTCCTTCCAGTCTTCGGGACTCATATTTTTTATGTAAAAATCACCATCAAGAGGATTGGAGACTTCCAAGCTCTCTCCTTTAAAATTCTCCTCGGTATAATTTTCCGTTCCATACGAAATTTCAATGTTTTTAATAAAGTCTTTCCAACTAAAACCGGATGAGGTATCAATTCTTTCAATCTTCTGAGGTGATTTGATGCCTTCGGGATGACCTTGAATTTCCGTGGCGTTTGCTTCTGCAAAACCGCTCGCCGAACTGAGCAGAAGAACTAAGGCTGTCGCTTTGGACACTTTTTTGGGCATTTCTTTCGCTCTTTTCCCCCATTCAATAAGCTTTTCTCCGAACTTGGAAAAAAGACCCCTTTCTTTTAAGGTAAAGTCATTTATTTCTTTTACCTCAGCGGTTTTGTTTATTCCGTCAATGTCTTCTGGAAATTGATTTACCTCTTTGTAATACTCCATTTTTTTATTTCTCCATATCCTTAAAAACTCCTTCAAGGATCTCTTTTTCTTTTTTAATTATCAGATTTTCTTTTTCTTCAGACGGATTTTTAATCAAATCAATTTTTTTATTTATCAAATCAATAAAGATTTTGATCAATTCCAGATGTCCGGAGAGCGCGGCATACATCAAACTTCTTTGTTGTGGAGAAGTTTTTTTAAATCCCAAAATAATTTTCCGAGCATCAGACTCGGAAACATTGTTCTTATTCATTAATTCCTTTAAATCTTCAATCATTCTTTATTTTTCAGAGACGGTGGCGACCTTTGCCCTCCGCATAGAGCGCAAGGCCTCCATCACTCCGATTGCGGGACCATCCTCTCTCGTCATCAGTCCCAAGACCCTGAAGCTTCCTTTCCCAAAAGTGCTCTCAACCAATCGGCTTATGTTGTAAAGAGAGCCTCCGAAAAAGGCTTTGAGGAACTCCTCCCTGACATCATTGGAATTTTCATATTTATCGCGGTTTTCCTTCAGAATTTCCGCCTCCACAAAACCAAGGGCTTCCCTTTGCTTCTGGTAAGAAAAACAAAGATAGGATTTTTTGTCGTCGCTAACCCAAAAAACATTATTCTCGGAAATATTATCGCGCCGAGCAATATTTTTCCTTAGATTTTTGAAATCGCCCGCCTCCATGGCCTCTCTTTCCTTTAAAAACCTTGGGAGCTTTAATATTTTTTCTACATATTTTTTTTCTTCATCGGAAACCAACGCTTCTTCAAGGCCGGACATATGGGTATGTTCTCTATTTCTACTATCCGCCACCCGAGGGGAAAAAACAGTAAGACCTGTCTTATACGCCCCAGCGTAAAGCCTGTTCTCGTCTTCATTTGCCTCCATAATTATTTTTCCTTTCAAGTGCATCATTTCATGAAAAATCAATAATGCAAAATAAAGCTCTTTTTCCCTCGCTTTGTCAGCGTTCACAAAAATCGCCTGGGATTCTGAAATCGCCCGAGCTGAACTTTGCTCGGGTTTATCATTTAAAACAGTTTTGTTATAGGAATCGCCTGGGAGCAGGTGGACATTCTTTTCCGGAATAGAGTAGGGCTCCTCTCCGACACTTTCCATAATTTTACTTGTCCCCTTATCAGCCATAGCAATCAATTTAAGCTCTTCCGGGGTCTTGACTAACTCCTTCTCTTTCAGTTCCGCGAATACTTCAGGGGGTAAACTGCCATAATGGTCGCGATGAAGAACTCCTTTAATTTTACGAAATAAAACTTCTCTCGCCTCATCGGATATTTCACCGATAATTCTGAGAGAAGGACCTTTTAAAGAGTCTTCCGCGCCACTATTTTGTTCAAATTTTTTTCCCATAAAATTAAAAGTTGGCTTAAGCCGTTTTGTTCTACCTACTGTTCACGGTAACGGGTATGGATATTTGGCAGTTATTAACAGCACTGTCGGTAATAATCAATTTTGTTTTGCCAGGACTGACAGGGGTAATCTTTACAGTCTTTCCGGTATTTGGAGAAATTTTAACAATTCCGCTATTCCCAGCCTTCCAAAGGACGTTGCTCGCACTTCCCTTAAAATTAACCACACTGAAACTCATGGAACTGGCGCTGTTGGCAATACTAATTTCGGATAATCTCAAACTGCTCGGCTTCTCGTCCGGACCGGAGCTCGCCGGCTGCAAGGTGCAGTCTGGGTTCTCAAGCAAATTCCTGTTTACGCAAACTCTCGCGAAGTCCCAGTCTTTGTTTGAAAAAGATCCCTCTTCCCATTTCTTTAAAAGTGCCGTCAAATCGGAAGGTTTGTCGTAAACACAACTCCGCTCCGCGTCCTTTCGCGCCTTAAGAGACTGTTCGCTCCATTTCTTCATCGCGGTCAATTGCGCCTTAATTTGACTATCGGACATTGCGTTAAGTTTGGCTATTTCTGACGGAGAAGCCTTCGCCTTAAACATCTTTATGTAGTTTTCAACACTGATATCGTTGGAAACGGTTTTTTGGTGATAAATATGCTCTCCTTCATTCTTAATAAATTTTGTTTCCATCAATGTCGCCGTAAAAGGACTGACGGCTGAAATAAATTTTACCTTTGCGTCCCGGCCACTTTTTTGCGCGCTTATAAAGCAATCAATGTCTTCTCCGCAATCAAGCAAGCGCGATTCCACCGGCCTCTTTTTCTGTTCTTTAATCAGCCGTTTGCCTTCCTTCTCACCCAAAGTTGAATCAGTGTTGCTTTTTTCAGTGATATCAATCTGCGTCCCGTTGTCTGATTTCTTTTGCACCAGCACATACCCTGCTCCAATAATAAGGCCAATAACAGTAATCGCTATTATCACTCCCAAAAGACCGAACCCTCCTTGTTTTTTAAAAGGGTTCTCTTCTTCGCGAATTTCCCCTCCCGTAAAGGTGTCTGGCTCCGAGTCGGGGGTTTTTACCTCCGCCAACGCTTTTCTTGTATTCCTTATTTGCAAAACCAACAGCAGTAGGGCGAAAGAAAATAAAAAGACTGATAAGTACCAAGGGAAGCCGACTAACATCATCACTAGGGCGACGAATGACAAAAAAACAAAAGTTGATAATATTCTGACTAAGGTAAAAATATTATTTGCCAACTTAAACCCTTTTTGCGTTTTCATTTTTGTTATATCCATATTGTATTGTTAAATAAAAGCTTATAAAATTGAATTTGACCTTTTGGGACTTTTAAAATAAGGAGATATCAGAAATCTACTTTAACCGGTTCGCGCGCCGCCTCTTCCTCCAGTTCAAAAAACTCCATTTTTTTGAAATTGAACATTTTAGCGATAATGTTCGCCGGAAAGGAATCAATCTTTATATTGAGATCGCGGACATTGGTGTTGTAAAATCTGCGCGCCGCCTGAATTTTGTTCTCCGTATCGGAAAGCTCTCTTTGTAATTCAAGAAAGTTTTCATTAGCTTTCAGTTGCGGATAATTCTCGGAAACGGCAAAAAGCGATTTCAGCGCGCCGGTAAGCATATTCTCCGACTCCGCGCGCTCCTTAACCGTTTGCGCTCCCATCGCCTTTGTTCGCGTCTCCGCCACTTTCTCAAAAAGCTCCCGCTCGTGCGTTGCGTAACCCTTCACCGTTTCCACGAGGTTCGGGATAAGGTTGTACCTTCTCTTCAGCTGGACATCAATATCCGACCACGCCTCTTTGGCGCGATTGATAAGGCGGATGAATCCGTTGTAGGCGACGACGAACCATAAAACGATTGCCGCCGCGACTCCCAAAATAATCCAAAGTATTGTGTTCATATTTTTTTTATTGCTCCGCCATTTGGCGGAAATTAAACTTCTAATTCAACCTTGGTTAAATGATAACATATTGCCGAATAAATAGAATGCCGTTCGGGATTCCCGGCATCCAGCATTATGCGGGACTGCACCCTCACTTCGTTCGGGATGCCGGGAATCGAACCCGGGCCACGCGCACCCCATGCGCGCACACTGCCATTATGCTACACCCCGAAAACCCTCTTTACAAAAGAGGGGCGATTATTATTGAAATAATCGAAACAAGCTTTATTAAAATATTAAGGGACGGACCGGCCGTATCCTTGAATGGATCACCAACCGTATCTCCAACAACGGCCGCCTTGTGAGTTTCGGACCCTTTTCCTCCCAACTCTCCCGTTTCTATATACTTCTTGGCGTTATCCCAGGCCCCTCCGGAATTCGCCATCATTATTGCCAAAAGAAAACCACTTGTAATTGATCCGACCAAAAGTCCCGCCAGGGCTTCTTTTCCGAACAGAAAGCCAACCGCCAGGGGCGCTATTACAGCAATCAATCCCGGAGCAATCATCTGCTTCAAAGCGCTAGTCGTAACAATCTCAACGCATCGCTCGTAATCGGCTTTCGCCTTTCCTTCCATTAGCCCGGCAATCTCCCTAAACTGCCTCCTTACTTCATTAACGACGGCATAAGCCGCCTTGCCGACCGCTCTCATAGCGAGGGATGAAAAAACAAAAGGAAGCAACGCCCCCAAGAATACGCCGATAATAACAAGTGGATTGAGCAAGTCAACAACAGCCACCCCGGCGACTTTCGCGTAACTGATTAAAAGAACAACAGCTGTTAAAGCTGCCGAGCCGATGGCGAAACCTTTCCCTATCGCCGCGGTTGTGTTCCCGACCGCGTCAAGCTCTTCGGCGCGTTCTCTTACCTCTTGTCCCAAGCCGGCCATTTCGGCAATTCCGGCGGCGTTATCCGCGACGGGACCATAAGAATCCGTAGCAAGAGTGATGCCCAAAGTTGAAAGCATTCCCACCGCCGTCAATGCTATGCCGTAGACGCCGGCCAATCTGTAAGAAAGGAATATTGAGAAACAAACAATCAAGACGGGCCAGATGGTGCTGTTCATTCCCAATGCCAATCCGCTGATAATATTCGTTGCCGCTCCCGTTTCCGAAGACTCCGCCAATTCTCGCGTCGGTTTGAATTTGGCGGAAGTGTAATATTCCGTTATAAAACCTATTGCCACTCCGGCGACAAGCCCAGTTAATACGCTTGCGAAAACACCCCAATAATTATCAAGAGAATATCTGATGAGAAAATACGAACCGACCGCCATTATTAAGGAGGCCCCCACTATTCCAAAATTAAGGATGTTTGAAGGACTGCCCTTTTTGACAAATCTGACAATCAAGTTGCCTGCGATACTTGCCAAACACCCGAGGGCGGCCAGCCCTAAAGGAAGCAAACCGGCGCCAAGCCCGAAAACTCCGACAGAAACCGTTCCCAACACCATGGCGGCTATTATGGAATCAACATAACTCTCAAAAAGGTCGGCTCCCATACCGGCGACATCTCCCACATTATCCCCCACGTTGTCGGCGATTGTGGCCGGATTACGAGGGTCATCCTCCGGAATGCCCGCCTCAATCTTTCCCACCAAATCGGCGCCCACATCGGCCGCCTTGGTGTAAATTCCGCCACCCACCCTGGCAAAAATTGCCACGGCAGACGCCCCAAAACCGAAACTGAAAATTATTTGGGGGTCGCCGAATATCAAATAAGAAACGGCTATGCCAAGGATGCCGAAACCCACGACAGACAACCCCATCACCGAACCTGCGTTAAAGGCGACATCCAGTCCTTCTTTGATGTTGTTTTTTACCGCCCAAACAGTTCTTCCGTTACTTGCTGTGGCAATTCTCATTCCTATGTTGCCCGCCAAAACGCTAAGCGTGGCACCGGCGGCAAAGACGGCGGCGGAAGACCATGACAGAAAAAATCCCATAAGAATGAAAACGATCGCCACAAAAATCGCCAAAAAACGGTATTCTTTTTTCAAGAAGGACATAGCTCCGTCGCGAATGGCTTTGGAAATTTCCCTGACTTTTTCATTTCCCTGATCTTTTTTCTTTAAGGAATAAGCCAAAAAAGAGGCATAGGACAAAGCGATGAAAGCAATAATTAAAGAAATTGTGAGCATGGGCATTTTTTTATTAAAAATTAATTAAACTGACAATTAAACCTCAGAACAGTCTATATTATATCTTTTTGGATGAATTTGTAAATGGATATCGGCCCCGAACACGAGGAGAAACAACGAATTATTCCTCAATAAACCACTTTTTTTGTTCTTCTTCTATATCCTCGGGCGAGACTGGATTGGTGGTGGCATCTCCGACAACCGGCCTAACGATATAAAGCCTCCTGTGCTCGTTGTCGTAAAAGACATCGTCTTGACCTCCTTGAACGGTTTTAGGACCGACAACAACAACTGGTTTAAAACCCAAGACAGATGAAACTTCAGAGGATAACAATTTTATTGAATTAAGATAATTTTCTCTGTATTCAATTTCATCTTTTCCAAAATAATTTCCGCCAAAAACCCTGGCATCCAAAGTTCCCTCCTCGCACTTTTCCTTTAGCGCCTCTATCCTTTCTCTGAGGTCTTCTTTTAATTTATTTTTATTTTCAACTCCATCAAGAAAATAATCTGGGTCCTGATGAGTTAAAAAAGAAATGTTTTCGCCGGTTTTTTTATCTTTCCCCGCAACCACCAATCCTGTGCAATTTTTAAAACCTTCAGAAAACTTATCTTTGTTATTTATGTCCGATATAACATATGTCATCCGTCCATCGTGTTTAAAATTGTTAGCGTCCAGCTCTCCCTTGTCGGCATAATAGTCTACATTATGAATTTTTTGGGATGTGTCTATGCCGTTCCGAACGCGACGAATCTCTTTCAAGTGGGGAGAATCTAGGAAATCCTCACGAGTTCCCACACAGGCCATAATCGGTCTAATATCAGATTTTAAATATTCCGCTTCTCCTTTTCTTGTTTGTTCTATTTTATACCGTTCCATTGTTATTAAAATAAATTACCTGTTCCACCAACTGATAAGCCAAGATTTAAAGGAATATCCAATTTGGGTGATCGACGGGATTTGAACCCGCAACCGCTCGGACCACAACCGAGTGCTCTACCGATTGAGCTACGACCACCATTAGTCCCCATAATACTCGGGTTCTTCTTCTTTTATACCATAATTTCTGTTCGCGAGTCTAGCCAAAACAAAAAGAAGAGAGGAGAGTCTGTTTATGTATTTAAAAGTCTCGGGAGCAACCGTGGACTCTTTCTTGGTGGCGATGATTTTTCTTTCCGCCCTTCTCGCCAAGGCTCGCGCAAAATCCAAGAGGGCAGATAACTCGCATCCTCCTGGAATGACAAAATCTTTTATTTCCGATATTTTTTCTCCAATGTAATCAATTGTTTTCTCAATTTCTTCCGTCCTTTTCTTTTTTAGTTTTTTGCCCCCGCCGGCCAATTCCGCCTGTACGGAAAATAAATCATTTTGGATATTTCCCAATAATCCGAAAATGCTATCCTTGCCGAAAAGCGGAGTTTTCCATTCAAATGCTTTGACCTTGCATAGCCCTAAAAAAGAATTGAGCTCGTCAAGCGCGCCCAACGCTTCAATTGCGGGAGAGTTTTTAGGGACTTTTTGGGCACAACCTCCAGCGAAAAGAGTTGTTTCACCTTTGTCGCCCTTTTAAGTGTAAAGCGGTATAAATTTAAAATAGTAAGCCTTTGTCTGCCGGCAGGCAGGCTCCTTAAAAACAGGCGCCTACCAGTTCAAGTCCTCTCCTACTTCAACTCACTTCGCTCGCTGTGCGCAGGAGAGGACTTGCCTCTCACAAGAAACTTGTTGCGAAACGCTGAATTTCTCATTCGCTCACGATGTTCGCGAGAGAAATTCGCGCCTACCAGTTCAAGTCCTCTCCTACTTCAACTCACTTCGCTCGCTGTGCGCAGGAGAGGACTTGAACCTCCACGGGATTGCTCCCACAGCCCCCTCAAGGCTGCGTGTCTACCAGTTCCACCACCTGCGCAGGAGTTTTATTTAATTTTCCTTTTTACCTTCTTTCTTTTCCTCCTCAGTATCCTTGTTTTTTCCCTCTTTCAAAACTTCCTCTTTTTCCGAAGTATCCTCTCCTTTTTTGTCTTCAACAGCTTCCGTTTCGCCAGCAACATCTTCTGCAGAAACTTTCTCTTCATTTTCAGTTTGCGCTTTTTCAGGCGACTCAACAGACTTTTTCTTCTCTTCCTCTTCCACATCATTGCTCCCTTTATCCGAGAAGACATTTTTTAACTGTTTCATCTTCTTGCGAATCTGTTTCGTTGTTTTTTCGCGAATGTAATAAAGCTTGGAGCGCCTCACCTTGGAACGCTTTACAATTTCAATCCTGTCAATATTCGGAGAAAAAATGGGGAAAATCCTTTCCACACCTATGCCTCCAGAGTTTTTTCTCACAGTAAAAGTAGCTCCGGTTTCAAAGCCATGTTTGTGAGCTATGAGTAAACCCTCAAAAGCCTGCAAGCGAGTTTTCTCGCCCTCGCGAATCTTCTGCCAAACGCGAACAGTGTTTCCCGGGCGAAGATCCCACTTTTTTCTCTCTTCAATGTTTATATCGGCTAAAGCCATAATGTATTAAAATTTAGCATATTATCTTAATTTTCGCAAGAACGACAATGTTTTGTTTAAGTCTTCCGGCAAATCAGCCTCAAGCATAACCTTTGAACCATCCGGTAAAACGAATTCCAGTGATGTGGCGTGAAGAAAATGACGACCGAGTCCGGCCGGGCAATCTTGGTTTTTGGGACCATATAATTTGTCACAAACTAGCGAGTGACCAATGGCTTTAAAATGAGCTCTTATCTGGTGCGTTCTGCCGGTCTTTGGTCGCGCTTCCACTAATGTGTAGCCCTGCTGGCCGGCAACGGAGGCGGGAAACCTTTCTAAAACCTTGTATTCCGTAATTGCCTCCCTTATTTTGCCGGTCAATTTTCCGATTGAGGCTCTCTTGCGAAAATCCTTCTTGCTCTTCCCGATGGGTAAATCAATAATACCCTTTTCATTTTTTATTTTTCCCAAAACCAAAGCAATGTATTTTTTTTTTATTTCCCTTTCTTGGAATAGTTTTTTAAGGTATTCAAATGTTTTTTGGTTTTTAGCAACCAATAATATCCCCGAGGTGTCTTTGTCCAGACGATGAACAATCCCCGGACGAAAGAATGTCGCCTTCCCTTCAGAAGGCAAGTCCCCAACATTCCTTATCTCCGGATAATTTTCAACCAGCCAGTCAACAAGGGTTTTGTCTTCGCTTTTTTCCGTTCCGTGAACAAGCAACCTGGCCGGCTTATTTATCGCCAGAACATCCTTATCTTCGTAAATAATTTCCATAAAAAGAGATTATTCCACCCTTGTGGTTTCGCGCTTCTTGTGAAGTTTTTCAAGAAACTTTTCAAGAAAAACTTCCTTGGATTCGGCCCATGTCTCATCAAGAGCCCTCTCAATTTCTCCTTCCAACTCCTTAAGAAGTTTTTCCCTTTCCATTTCCTGTTTATTGATTTGGTTTTCGACTTTAACTTTTTCCATAATTATAATTATCGTTCTTTTTCTTTAAAAGTCAACGCTTAAACTTACTCATATCTCAACGCCTCGGCCGGTTCCATTTTCGCCGCTGAGCGAGCCGGCAAAACCCCAGAAATTATGCCTGTAATGAAGGTTATAACTAGGATGACGGATAATCCTAAAAAATCCAAGGAGGCGAAAGAAAAAAGATTTCCTATGCCAAAATCAACCGCGATGGAACTGATAATATATGAAGCGGTTACCCCAAAAACAATTCCCAAAATACCCCCAATCAACCCTATCATCCCAGATTCTATGAGAAATAAAGAGAGGATGGAATCACTTGAGGCGCCAATGGCCTTCATAACGCCTATTTGCTTTGTTCTCTCTAGAACGGAAGTATACATCGTGTTCATAATACCCACTGCTCCGACAAGAAGGGAGATTCCGGCGATAACCATCAAAATAAATTCAATAACCGAAAGGACATTGCCCACGAGACGACCGGCTTTCTCGGGGGTTATCACGGAAAAGTCGCGGACCACCTCCTGTTTGGAGAGAGAAAATCTAATTTGTTTGGCGACAAGGTTAATGTTATATCCCGGTTTGATAAGGGCAAATGCCCCCCTGGCCCCCCCTTTTGCTCCCGTAATGTTGCGAAAAATATCCATAGATATGTAAATAGTATTGTCATCCATTTGATTTCCTATTTCTGAAACATACCCGACGACTTTCATCCTTTTTGATTTAATTATAATATCGTCGCCCAAACGCACTCTGTTCTTAAATGATTTATTATAAGTTAAAAAACCGAGAACCGCTTCATTTGACTGATCGTCCCTCGGCCATCTCCCCTTCTCCAGCTTCACTCCTTGAGATTGCTCAAAGCCCTTTATCATCCCCTTCCACGGGGCTGCATGAATTAATATTGATTTTTTTTCACCCCTGTATTCAATATTCATCATCTTTACTTCCATGGGAACTATTACATCCACACCTTTTATTTGCTCTAATTTCATTAAATCCCTCTCTCTAAACCTTTGCCCTCCCAAAAGACCGACGAGGGGGTTAGTCTCTTTCCCCGGAAAAATAAGGACCAAATTTGAACCGAACAATTGAAGCTTCTTGCTTACAGCGTTTTGAATTCCATCACTTAAGGAGAGAATAATGACTACTAGCATTATTCCAATAACAACACCTAAAATCGTCAACCAACTTCTTACTGGTCTGTATCTGATTCCTTTTAAAGTTAAAATAAAATAATTTTTAAACATATAAAATTTATGCTGTGTATATTCCCTTGTGAATTTGATGATTTCTTATCATTTGCCCGTCTTTGATAACTATAACTTGATCAGCCATCTCGGCAATATGAGCATCATGGGTGACAATAACCAGTGTTTTCTTCTTGTCCTTGTTCAGCTCGACGAGCATTTCCAGAAGGCGATTCCCTGTTTTTGAATCAAGATTTCCCGTCGGTTCATCTCCTAAAATTATTTCAGGACTGTTGGCAAGGGCGCGTAAAAGAGCCACTCTCTGCTGTTCACCTCCGGAAAGTTCAAAAGGGCGATGATTCATTCTTTCTCCCAAACCTATTTCCCTAAAACTTTTTTCCACTTTATTTTTTTCCACTTTTTTCCCGGCAAAAATGAGGGGGAGAACCGCGTTTTCATAGGCGGTAAGCCATGGAATCAAATTATATTGCTGAAAAACAAATCCGAACATTCGCGAGCGAAGACCTGCTCTTTGAATATCTTCAATTTTAGAGGTGTTTCTCCCGTTCAAAAAAACAGATCCGGCGGAAGGTCTGTCAAGCAAGCCCATCATATTCAATGTGGTGCTTTTGCCGGATCCACTCGCACCTATTATACCGATGAAATCACCTTTCCAAATATTAAGATTAAGCCCCCTTAACGCTTTAGTCTCCGCGCCGTCCATCTTAAAAATCTTGCGCACACCCCTTAATTTAATAAGGGGTTCTCCAAGAAATCTTTTCGGATTTTTTTTAAACCTCTCCAGACAATATTCTCCGCAAAAGTGAAATGTTTCTCCATTTAAGGAAAAACTCACGACATCTTTTTCATCGCTCAAATCCATACCGCAAACGGAATCATTTTTTTTCTTGTCCATAATTTTTTTTCGCTTTAATCGGCGGAAACCGCCACTGTCTGACCCTCCTTAAGGCCTTTTGTGATTTCAATGAATTCTCCGTCGGAGATGCCCGTTTCAACCTGCCTCTCAATAATATTTCCTTTTTGAAAAATCTTAACGAATTCTTTGCCGTTTTTTTTATAAACAACTATTTCAGGGATTCTGAGAACATTTTTTTGAGATGAGATTATTATTTCCAAATCCGCGCTCATTCCCGGACGAATTTTCTCTCTTTTTTGGTCAAAAAGGATATTGGCGCGATAATACGTATCGCCGTCTTTGATAATTTTTTTCGGCTCAATAAAAGACAGTCTGCCCGAAAAATCAACACCCGGGAAAGCATCAAATTTTATTAGGACTTTGTTTTTATCAGAACTTTTTAATTTTCCTATGTCCAACTCAGAAACATCGGCCTGCATTTTAAGCTCCGGCGAGGAAAGAAAAATGGCGGGACTTCCCGGCATAAATAACTCTCCCTTTTCAATTGGAATTTTCATAACCTCAGTATTCGCAGGGGAATAAAGATTGGATCTTTTAATTTTTTCTTCAGCTATGGAAATTTGATTTTCCACTTCTTTAATTTGCGACTTGGCTATTTTAATATCCTCTGACCTTGCTCCAGACGTCTTAAGGGTTAGCTCTCTCCGGGAAAGTGTCAGGTTTGATTCAACATTTTTCATTTTTTCCTCAGCCGATAAAAGAGCGGTGGCGGCGGCATTCACATTACTTCTCGCTAATGAAATACCTGACTTCCACAAATCAATAGTGGTTTGAGAAAGATTGGCGTTTGCCTTAAGTCCATTTACCGCCAAGGCGGTTTGATTCAAAAAATATTTTACTTTTCCAAGATTTTCCTTCGCCTCGCCAAGAGATAAATCAAGATTTTTAGAAACCGACGCTTTTTCAAGGGACACCTGCCAAGAATTAAGAGTTTCTTCCAATAAAAATCTATTCCATTCTATATCTTTTTTCAGTTTATAATCGCTGAGTGTAAAATCTATCGTCGGATTGGCGGTTCGGGGGTTGTTAAAAAAGCGGTCGGCCTTCCCCCTCACGGCATCATCAGACTGAGTGTAAGAATTATTCAGGTTATCCACGACATTTTTCTTCGCTTCGGCAAGTGAACTTTCCGCATTGGACACTCTTGTTTTTGAAATATTTATATCATCCTCGGTAGGTCCAGCTATTAACTTGTCCAGATTCAGAACCCCTTGAGAAAGAATCGCCTCCAACCGTTTAACCTCTAATTCATAATCTCTGCTGTCCAGTTTCATTAAAGGCTCTCCTCTGCGAACCGCCTGCCCTTCTTTTACAAAAATCCCGTCAATAATCCCGGAAAAGGGGAATTCCAAATCAAATTCTTTTTGGGGAACAACCTCACCCCTCACTCGCACAATTTCTTTAATCGGACCTCTCTCAGCCGTAAAAAAGAGAAGATTGTCCTTTTCTTTATAAAAGTATTTTTTGTAAACCCAGAAAGAGGAAAGAAGCCCTCCAATGATAACCGCGAAAATCAAATAATAAGAAATTTTTTTCATAATTTTAATTGTTCCCCATTTAAGGATTATACCATTTTTTAAAAACAAAAACCTGCCAATAAAATTTATTTTTAAGGGACGCGCCAATTTAAAATATCCTCAGAGTATTGACGGCGGCTCAAACAGCGTCTACTCGCTGAAATCCGATTCGGAAAAAAATCCCGGACTTTGCCATACGAAAGAATCTTTAATGTATTTTAATAATTTTCGCATATCATTAAAATTGTCCGATGATCCTAAAATAACACTCACTATACGACCGGTTGAAGGAGCCCCAGAAACAACCGCCAAATTTTTTTTCGCTCGAGGTGTTTCGCCGGTTTTTCCTCCCAAAACATGGAGAGGCGCATTTTTATCGGAAAGAAGTTTGTCGGTTGAATGCAAATCCACTTTTAAATTTCCATTCATATCTTTGAGAAGATATTCCTTTTGTTCAAGAATAGAGAATATATCATCCCTGTTTTCAGATATATATTTCAAAAGTTTGTAAATATCAAAAACCGTTGACTTGTTAATTTCCTCGCTCCCCGCTTTCGGATCAAGCCCCGTGGGATTAAAAAAATGAGTGTTTTTCATCCCAAGGAGGGCGGCTTTCTCATTCATAAATTTAACAAAATTATCAGTTCCCGTCCGCTCGGACATAGCCTTCGCGATTTCATTATGAGAGGCCAATAATAACGCGTAAAGCGCGTCCTTAAAGAAAAAAGTGTCTCCAGGGTCGTAATATCCGGAAATACCTTTTCCTCGCAAAGAACTTTTGGTCATCTTAACCGTATCATCGGCTTTATATATGTCAGAGGCGACAAGGGCGGTCATTAATTTCGTAATACTTGCAATCGGTAACTCTTTGTCTCTATTTTTTTTTATGAGAAGATGTTCTTCTCCATCTACGCCGGTAAAGACGGAAATCGCCGCGACTGCGGAAATCTTAAGCCCTGTTTCAAGATTTTTCTTAAAAAATGGCTTGGACTCATTAAAGGGGAGTTCATTAAAGGTGAATCCCTTGGTATGAAGAAATTTGGCCAGCCCGACTCCGACATATCGCCAATGCCACGGCTCATATCTGTAGCCGGTTATTTTCCGTTCCCCCTCCGGATAGCTCATTATAAAACCGTATTTGAGGGCATTCTTTATCAACCATTTTGCCCCCGCTCCGCGCGCGAATCGGCTGCTAACCCCAGCGTAGCCGATTGAAGCGTCCGTCAGATCAACAGTCGTTCCCAGTTGGTGTTCAGACTTTCCGGGGAGAGCGACGACGCTGAGGGCGTAAGATCCCCACATTCTTAGCCAATAATCATAGAGATATTTTTGTATTTGAGGACTTCTGTATCCGGATGTAACAGCCAGATATATTCCATCCTTCTCCGCGCCATTAAACATTTTTTTTAAATGAGGTAAAACGTCAGACCTGATGCAATTGGCGCCAATTGTCTTCACACCCCCGGAAATTTCTTTGAGATTGGGAGGAATATAATCTTTCGGAAGAGGATGGGATGTTTTCGTGATTTTTCGAAAGAAAAAATCAGGATATATGACTTTCAGCTCGGGACATAAAAAAGACAAAAAAGTCTTATTGAGCTTTTCTTTGGTTAAATAATCAACTGCACCCGTCCCCGGAAGTTCATACTCTTTCTGAAATCTGAGAACAGCCGATTTTGTCAAATTTCCATAATATCCCGTAATCTTTTTTTCCGGATAAATCCCGGGATCCTGAGATAGCATTCTTTGCAACAAAACAACTTCTTTCCCTTTTGAATTATACGCGATATCATTTGTCAATCCGTTTGACTGCTGCCAAGTTTTAAGTAAATTTGTTTCAACCGAAAAGACCCTGGCAAGCTGATTAAGCCCGTTAAAACTGGAGGAATTAACTGTCAGAATGCCGGCCGTTGAGAGAAGGGCGATTACCGCCAAAACTGATAAAATCCGCCTCTTTTTTTTGAAAAAGTTATTCATCACTGCAAATATTTGGAAGCCCAAACGTCGTTTCTCCATTGCCAGCTTGAATCCATTCCTCCAAAGACCCACATCCTATCTTTAAAAACCGTGGAAAAGAAATCCTCGCGACCAGCCCATTGGGGATTGTTTTCTGTTTTTGTCCAATGAGCGCCATCATCAGAAAACCAAACATCATTCACTCCTCCATTCTCTATGTCATTTAACCTTCCAATAATCCAAAGCTTATTTTTGTATGAAAGAAGGGCATGACCTTGCCGAGATGGCCATGGGGGGCTATCCGTAACAAGAGTCCATTTAAGTCCATCTTCCGTCACCCAAATGTCGTCAAATGTTTCGCCCGCCAAATTCATTCCGCCCGCCAAAAATAATTTCCCTTTGAATACTTGAGTCGCGTGATCCCACCTCGGTTTCCATGGAATATTTTTTACCCTTGTCCAATCAATGCCGTTTGAAGAATACCAAACATCATTCTTGGTTTGCCGTTCGCCGTAATTTACCCCGCCGATAAGCCACATTTTGTTTTTGAACACCTCAAGAAGTTGTCCTTCCCGGGCGGGCCAAGGAGCATGCGCCACTATTTTTGTCCAATTGATTCCGTCTGTTGATGTCCAGATATCGTTCGTGTAACCGCTTATAGGACTCCAACCGCCAAGCATCCAAAGTTTGTTTTTAAAAAAGACAACTGACATTGATCTTCTCGGCGCCCACGCGCTACTACTGGCCACTCTTTTCCAATTCAGCCCGTCTTCGGTATTCCAAATATCATTAAAATGAGTCGCTTCCCAATATTTGACGGCGTGATTGTCTTTGGGATTTTCAGCACTGATACCCCCCATAAGCCACATCTTGTTGTTAAACACAAAGACTTCTCCCGAATCTCTCTTTTTCCAAGGAGCAGCCGGAGTAATTTCCACCCATGATAGTTTTTCGGGGTTAAATGTGACAACCTGTTCCGTATTCTTTTTAATTTTTACCGGCTCTTGTTTTACCGGCTCTTGTTTTTCCTGCAAATGGGAGGATTCAAAGAAATAAAAACCCCAAAGCAAAGCGGCGGCGAGAAGTAAAACAATTGTCATTATGCCAATAGCCTTAAAAAAATTCACTTTTAAAAGTGTATCAATTAAGACCTCTTTTTACAAGCATATGGATAGCCCTTGAAACCGGCCACGGAAAGATGCGATAAAAAACAACGAGCATCCCGAAAAGCGGGAACTGATTAAAATTTGCCACGAAAAATCAATGCTTTCTCTAAAAGCCGGATTGATTAGCAAAGGAAGGCTGGATTTTTAAGAGGGTTAGTTTAACTTACCGGTAAACACTTTTTCCAAAATATCGCTTTGTATTATGTTTTGGGCGGAATCTTTTTTTACGATTTTCCCTTTATCCAAAACATAACCGCGATGGGCAATTTCCAGAAGAGATTTGATGTTATGCTCCACAACCATAATGGCGGTTTTGTGGCGTTCATTTATCTCTTTAATTTTGGCAAAAATTTCTTTAACGATTTTTGGGGCGAGTCCGAGCGAGGGCTCGTCAAGGAGTAAAATTTTAGGGTCAGTCATCAGCCCGCGCGCAAAAGCGAGCATTTGTTGTTGTCCACCCGAGAGCGAACCAGATTTATGTTTCTGTTTTTTCTTCAAATCGGGAAAAATCTCCAGCACCCTCTCAATTCTTTGATTGATTATTTTTTTATTTTTGACTATAAAACCGCCAATCTCCAGATTTTCCCTGATTGTCAGATTGGTAAAAACTCGCCGACCTTGTGGAACAAACGCCACCCCCCGCTTTACCATTTCGTGCGGAATTGGCGAAATTACTTTTTCGTGCCACAAAACTTTTCCGGAACAAATCGGCGCCAAACCGAAAATCGCTTTTAATATCGTTGATTTGCCGGCGCCGTTCGGACCCATTAAAGCCACAATCTCGCCCTCGTCCAAATCAACATCAACGCCGTCAAGCGCCTTCACCCCGCCATAATGGACGGCAATGTCTTTAAGCTGTAATAAAATCTCTTTCTTCATATCTACTCCCCCAAATACGCCTCTATTACCTCGCGTTTTTCCAAGACTTCGTTCGGTTTGCCCTCCGCCAGCAAACGCCCGCTGTCCATTACGAAAACATAATCGGAAAGCTCGCGGATTAAATTCTCCTTTCAAAACTAAACTTTTAATTCAATCCCATGCCGTTTAATTTCGTGCAAAAGTGGCGAATTTTTTTCCTTGGAATAAAAATCTTTTGGCGAATATCCAACCGGCTCTATATTGCCCCTCCTTTTCATTTCCCATAATTTTCTAAAAAGATATTTGCCCTCTTCGTGGTAATTCTTGCCGAATTTGTCGGACACAACGCAAATATCAATATCACTGTCTCTTTTCGCAAGGTTTTTCGCGCGCGAACCGAATAAAATAACTTTTTCAACGGGAAACCCGTCGGATCTTAAAAGCTCCACGTATTCTTTTACGCTCGCGCTTGTGTTTTTATTTAATTTTATATTTTTTCTTTCAGCCATTTTTGCAGTTTTTTAGCTTTAATAAAATATGTTTCGGTGTAAGCTTTGGTGCATTTTTTATAAAATTCTTTCTGCCATTCAGGATACCGCGCTTCAAGATTAAATTCGGTTAAGTCAGCCAAAAGATTTTTATGTTCATCAGAGAATTTTATAGATATACGCTTCGCAAGATCAACAAGATTGTGCGCGTATGGAGCATGTTTTTTGGTTTGCTTGACAATCAGCGCTTTAAGAATTTTTTCAATTGATAAATGACACATAAATAGACAGTATGGATACCTTTTGCCTTTCAACATAAAATCGGCTGTTTTTATATCATAATCAGATAAATCTTTCCAATACGCGATTAGATCCTTAGTGTTCATAATGGTAATTCTACTGTTATTTTTTTAAAAACGCAATCACTCCCCCAAATACGCCTCAATAACTTCTTTTTCGGCGAGGGTTGGACAACGAATAAAACACATGAAAACAACCCTCAATATTGAGGGTTGTTTTCGGTAAAACTGTAACTTTCTCTTATCTCTCCAGTTTTACAAACTCTCCGTTTTTGATGGTTTTGATTATTGTGGGTTTTATAACATCCCCATTGGAATCAAAACTCATAATCCCAGATACGCCGTCATAATTTTTTACGCCATAAAGATAGTTTTTTATGGCTTCTCCATCAGGACCGACATTTTTAATGGCCAGTGCGATAAGCTTTAGCGCATCATAATTATTAGCTCCGTAAACTTCCGGCGCAAGATTATACTTCTCTTTAAACGCATCCGCAAATTTTTTCACCGCGGGATGATTGCTTTTCGCGTTAAACGCGGGAGAAATATAAATTAAATTCTCAGCCACCTTGCCTCCAAGTGAAATTGTTTCCGGTGTTTCAATTCCATCCGTGCTGAATAGTTCGGCTTTTATTCCCAGTTCTCCTATTTGCTTCAAAATCAAGCCCCCGCTTTTACCGGTCGTAACAAGGTAAATCGCGTCAGGATTGGCTTGCTTTATTTTAGAAAGCTGTGTTCTCGCGTCCGAGTCGCCGTCAGTATAGCTTTCTTCAGCAACAATTTGCCCTCCCAAACTTTCAAATGTTTCTTTGAAAATATTTTTTCCGGAAACACCGAAATCCGTGTTGACATAAATTATCGCCGCTTTTTCCAGTTTTTCTTTGTTTTTTATATACTCGGCCAACTTATTAACCGTTAAGCTCATTAAAGGCATTACATTAAATTCATAATCTCCCGCCTGACTCAACTGAGCGGCTGAAGCAACCGGATTAACCAGGACAACATGATCTTTGTCGGTTAAAGGAGCAATGGCAAGAACCACACTGCTGAAACCCGAAATCACCGCCGGCATATCACTTCCATACCGCTGATGCAGTTTTTGATAAGCGGATACACTTTTTGCGGGATTGGCCATGCCGTCTTCAACAACCAATTCTATCGTTCGGCCATTAATGCCGCCCTCCGCGTTAATTTCATCTTGGGCAAGATTAAGACCGCGCATAAATTTTTCACTGTATGCGGCGTTGTTTCCCGTCATAGGGAAAACCACGCCTATCTTTATTGATTCATTCTTGGTGTTTTTGGGCGCAAAAAATGACCAACCCAAAACAAGCACCGCCACCGCCAACAAACCTACAATTATTTTCTTTTTACTCATTTTTTGTTTATTTTTAGTTCCAATAATAACCGACCTTTATTCATACTATGGCATATCGTTTTTTTTTGCAATCACTCCCCCAAATACGCCTCTATTACCTCGCGTTTTTCCAAAACTTCGTTCAGCTCGCCTTCCGCCAATAATTTGCCTTCGTCCATCACCAGAACCCAATCGGAAAGCTCGCGGATTAAATCCATATTGTGCTCAATCAAGATTACGGTTTTCTCTTGTTTTTTCAGTTCCTGAATGATGCCGGAAACTATTTTTATCATCTCCGGGAAAAGTCCGGAAAAAGGCTCGTCAAAAAGATAAATTTCCGCCTTCATCGCCATGGCGCGGGCAACTTCCAAAAGTTTTCTTTGCCCGTATGAGAGGTTGATCGCCAATTGATCTTTCTTTTTCCAAAGGCCCACTTTCTGCAAGACCTCCTCGGCTTTTTTAAGGTGACAATCTTTGTGTTTTTCAAAAAGCGAAGAAAAAACATTCCGCTCGGTCAAAACAACCAGGATGTTATCCAACACCGTCATCTGTTCAAAAAGCCGCGCGTCTTGAAATGTGCGCGTGATGCCATAAGTGGAAATCTGGTATGGCTTTATACTTTTCAGCTTTTTACTTTCAATTATTATCGCTCCGCCGTCCATCGCCAGTATTCCGCTCAAAAGATTGATAAGCGTTGTTTTGCCGGAACCGTTCGGACCTATAATGCTCGTAATCTTTCCCTTTTCAATCCCAACAGAAAGCCGGTCAACGGCATGCACTCCGTCAAATCTTTTTGTTAAATTTTTGGTTTCTAAGATTTTCATAATTCTTGACTTAATTCATCGTTTACAATTTGTATTCCCCGACAAGCCCTTGCGGTCTGTATAACATCAATAATATCAAAATCAGGCCATAAACCACTTGGCGCATTTGGGCGGCAATATCTGAAGGAAATCCGACGAAACGCAACGCCTCCGGCAATAGAATAAGAAACAGCGCGCCCAAAACGGCCCCCTTATTGCTGGCAAGCCCTCCGAGAATAATGATTACCAAGATAAAAATTGACTCCATTAAATTAAAGGATGACGGGTCAATAAAGGTGATATAAGAAGCGAATAGGGAGCCGGCAACGGCCGCCATGCCCGCGCTTATCACAAAAATAGCCAGCTTGAAATACAAAGTGTTGTAGCCGAAAACTTGAATCGCCTTTTCGTCTTCGCGAATCGCTTTAAGAACCCTGCCAAAAGAGGAATTGACGATGAATTTACTCATAAAGTAAATTAGAATCAAAAATAATAGGGCAAGAATCAAAAATGCGAAGTTTGAAGAAAAATCAATCCCGAACAGTTCCGGTTTTGAAATCCCGGGAATTCCGAGCGGTCCCCTTGTCAGGCTTTGCCAATTAAGAAAAATTGAAAAAACAATCACGCAAAAGCCAAAGGAGCCGAGAGCGTAATAATCCCCGTCAAATCTGCTCAAAACTATTCCTATTAAAAAACCAATGATTGCGGCAATAATCACCCCCAAAATCACGGAAAGAAAGAAGCCAATCCCCGCCTGCGTTAAAAGTATCGCGGTCGCGTAAGCGCCGATTCCGTAAAAAGCGGCGTGGGTAACGGACAGCAATCCCGTATAGCCGACAACCAAATTCAAACTGATGCCGAGAATGGCATAGATTGAAAATAAAATCGCAAGATGTATTAAGTATTCCATATGTTCAAAAATCCCAAATCCCGATTTCTAAATTACAAACAATCACTAAATTCCAAACTAAACACTTTTATTTAAAATGGCCGTAAATATTTTTCTTAATTCCGTCGCTTCTTGCAAAAGACTTTTTCTTTCATTATCCAATTCATGGTTATTATTATTGTCACATAACCTGAGCCACAAACAACTTTCTTTCGCCTCTTTCCGGCAAATCTTTATTCTGTGCGCGAAATCTTTTTTGCTGAGGGCCTCGTTCGCCTCAATATAATTCGCCGCTTGGGAACCGGAAGACCTTACGAGCTGTTTGCTGTCTTCAAAATTTCCGGTTGTTTTCGGAAGTTTTTTGACAAAATCTCTGCACCGCTCAGCAAATCGGGCTGTTCTTTCTTCTAAATCGTATTGTTTTGTATTTTGAATTTTATTCATTGGAATTTGCTTTTACGCCATCATTTTATCACCACACATATTATCTCCTAATAATACCTTTGGGGCGAAAAATTAAAAATATAATCAGCAACGCGAACGCTATCGCGTCTTTCCATTCTCCCGATATTTTCCAAATTCCAAAATTTTCCGCAAACCCCAAAAGAAAAGCGCCCAGCACCGCTCCGTAAATACTGCCTATCCCTCCGATAATTGAAGCGATTACCCCCTTAAGGAGTAATGACAGACCCATTGTCGGCTCTATGCCGGTGTCAAAACCGACCAAGATTCCACCCAACCCGGCAATCGCCGAACCGATAAAAAATACATAACCGATAATTTTGTTAGTGTTTATGCCGACAATCTTGGAAACTTCCTCGTCGTCACTCACCGCTTTAACCGCCTTGCCGAACATTGTATATTTAAAAAGCAAAGCAAGCGCCACCATTATGGCGATTGCCGAGGCTAGAATAACAACCTGCGTTTGAGTGATTATTCCGCCCGCGATTTCATAAATCTTCTGACCGCCGATGTTTCGGCTAAGCGTCTGAAATTGAGAACTGAATAGAATGGCGATAATCGCCTGCAAAGCGGTGAACACCCCGAGAGACGCGACCAATAAAACCATAGTTGACGCTTTTCTTTTGCGAAGCGGGAGGTAAACCAACCTGTCCAAAGCCCAACCAACCAGTCCGGCAAGCAGTATTCCGATAACAACAGCGAGCCATAAATCCCAGCCCAAAGTTTTTGCGAAATAAAAGACGGCATACCCGCCGATTGCCGCCATAACGCCGTGGGCAAGGTTGAAAAACTTGGTCGCTCCGTAAATCAAATTAAAACCGAGAGCGATTAAAGAATAAATCGCTCCGGCGATAATGCTGTTTAAAATTAATTGAGGGACGATGTCCATAATGATTAAATCACAAATTCCAAGCGCCAAACCCCAAACAAATTCAAAATACTAATATCAAAATACAAAATTGTTTAGAACATTAGAATTTGAAATTTGGATATTGTTTGTGATTTGTTATTTGGAATTTACCTTAAATATTACCTTATTTCAGGCTTTATTTCAAACAAAAAACGACCCAATATGTTGAGTCGTTTTTTGTTTTTACTGAAGCTATGGTCCGTTCCCACTGAGGATAAGCTTGGGCAAAACCAACCATATTAAAACGGGATGATTTGATTGTTTTTAATTTTGACAATATCTAGAGGGATATCAACGGATCTGGAAATACTGTCTATTTTTAATTTCCCGCTTGTTGTTGTTTGTATCTCGCCCTTGCTGGATAAGTGGCTGACAATATCTCCGATGGCGACTCCTTTTTCCAGTTCCTGCGCTATTAATTTAACTATGTCATAAGGAATGTAAACATTCCCAGCTGGGTATCTCGTTCCAAACTCTTGTTCAAAGCGGGATATATTTTTATTGTATCTACTGACTCACGATTACGAATTGCCCATTCTTAATTGTCTTAATTACGAAATTTCTAGACAATTCTTTTTCAGATGTAAAGGTTATAAGACCACTTACGCCGGGAAAATTTTTTTCATTAAGGATTGTTTTAGTTGCGCATTTACTATCAGTAATGCCGCATTTATTTATTGCAGCGTCATAAAGTTTTAGTGCGTCATAACCAATATAGGAATAATAGTTTGGTTCCGTTCCATACTTCTGCTGGTATGCGCTGATAAAAGCGCGACTTTCCAGAGTATCCCCTATTTTGGGATAAACATAGTAAACACCTTCTGCCCCCGCCCCAGCATGTTCCAAGAATACAGAATTCTCAATCTCGAACTGGCCAAATACTTTTACTTTGGTACCAAGTTCATACATTTGTTTTACAATATTTCCATTCTGGAAATTAAGCGCCACAATAAACACCCCTTCGGCTCCAGAGTTTTCTAATTTTTTGATCACAGTCCTGAAGTCGGCAGTATCAATGCCAAACTTCTTGTCAAATACGATGGTGCCTCCGAGATTTTCAAAGCTGTTTACAAAGTTGTTTCGATGCTCAACTGCCCATTCTTCATTCCAAACTAGAACCCCAACCTTTCGTAGCCCGAGATCTTTATAAACAAAATCTGCAAGAATACCATCTTCTTGGGATAAAGTTGTGCTTAAGCCCGGGATTCCAAATAATCCCGATGAGTCTACAAATGATTTTGTCACAGCACTTGTGTGCATAAAAGAAATCTCATTATTATTGAATATTCCTGCAGCTGCTTGATAAGCTGGAGCACATAAGGGACCAATCACATGTTTAACTTTATTTAATGTAGCAAACTTCTGAGCGGCACCAACTGCTGAACTAGTATCAAAACATTTACTGTCCTCATATATAAGCGAATATTTTCTGTCAAAATTTTCATTGGCAAGATTTAGTCCTTGCTGGATATGCTCTCCAAGCTCTGCGGCATTGCCAGTTAAGGGTGCTATCACTCCTATCTTAATCGGACCTGTTTCTTCAGGGGTTTTTGTCACCAGTGAATAACCTCCCACGACCACGATAATCGCCACGATAATTCCAACCGTCCATTTTGTTGCGTTTGTCATATTTTCTTTTTAAAATTTAATTTAGTTTTTAATTGATACTCTCTAATTGAGTTCTACGCTCAAATGGAACGAGATCTTATTTTAAAATGTAACACAGAACTGTTTTTTTGCAAATTTTTTTTAGTCCAAATTTAAGGTGTTGCAATTATTTCTTGAACTGAGAGTTATTTTAAGCCTTATTTCAAACAAAAAAACACCCTCTTGGGCGGGGGGTGTTTTTATTTGGGGTATTTTGTCCTACTGAAACTTGCCATCCTTAAAAATTTTTTCCGTAAATCCAACATTTGAATTTCCTTCGGCATCAAGAGAGTAAACTCCTATCATACTCGTGCGATTTTTGACATTTTCCAGCAACCAGTCATGAATTTTTTGCGGATTGTTTCCAACACTCTCAAGCGCGTCACGGTAAAGAAACAGGACTTCCAGTGTATTGGCAAAGTGAAACGGCAGGAAAACTTTTTTACCATATTTTTCTAAGTGTTTTGCCACAATACGTTTATAGCTGGGATTATTGGAATTAAAAACCGGCTCATATATCCGCATTCCTTCCATTTTGTTGGTATCAATATTATCAGTGACATCGGTTGTGTTGAAAGTCAGATTACCATAAATTTTGTCAGCCCTAAATCCCATTCCAAACGCTTGTTTTAATGCGACCGCCGCAATAAGTGTGGTTTGCGGTGAAATATAAATGGCGTCAGGGTTGGCCGCTTTTATTTTGGTTAATTCCGTGCGAAGGTCAGTAGCATTTGGTTGGTAAACCTCATTAGCGACAACTTGACCGCCGAGCGAGGTAAATTTTTTAGCTAAAGCTTTCGACAACGAGAGCGTATAATCGGTATTTTCAGTCAAAATGGCAATATTCTTAAAACCGCGCTGGATCATAGATTCGGCCGGCATTTCCCCCGCAATCACATCGTTATTACCTACGCGAAACACCCACTCTCCAGCGGTGTCAATATTAGGACCGCCTGTTGATGGAGTGATAAGAAGAGCTTTGGCCTTATTGGCGAATGGAGCGGCAGCCAATGTTTCATTGGAACAGACACCTCCGATTATATAATTAATTTTATCAAAATTAATTAATTTGTTCGCCGCGCCGGCTCCACCCTTGCTGTCACACTTACCATCTTCATACACGATTTGCAAAATATGTTTTGATCCGTCAGGCAGAGTTACGCCACCGCTAGAATTAATCTCACCGATAGCAATGTCCAAACCGCGTTTATCGTTGTTGCCGTAAGCGGCAGCGTTGCCGGAAAAAGGTCCTATAAATCCTATCTTAATCGGACCTGTTTCTTTGGGGGATTTTGTCGCCAATGAATAGCCCGCCACAA
>CAYWCU010000013.1:0-35789 GCA_964456855.1 uncultured Candidatus Saccharibacteria bacterium
TTGGACAATTTTTTGAAGAGTAAAGCCAACCCTCTCTTCCAAAAAACCAAACGCCACCCGATGGTTCTGCCAGTGATAATTGAGGTGTAGACGCGGAACTAAAACTTCCCCGAAGTCCGACTTCAGGGAACAACTTGGCTTTTCGCGTAGCCAGGTTGAATGGTGGTAAACTAAAAACCGCCGATGAAGCGGTTTTTTAAGGGGTCAGGATTTAATAACATTAATTCAATGCATTACCAATCAGATGCCACCCCCATAACAAATTTCCTCTTACTGAGGTCTTGGCACGAGAACACACATAAAGCGCTCCCCCATTAAATCTTATATCGCCACCAAAACTAGAACTGCATCTTGGCCAAGTATTCCTATTCGTTGAACCAATATGCAAGCGAGAACCTGTTAATGTATTTCCATTGATCCAATCGGCGTTGTTTATATTTCCTCCGTTCATTTTTATATCCCCACTCACATCCATGCCCCCACTCACATCAAGATTTCCATTCACATGCATATTGCCATTATTCTCAATTCTTAATTCATTCCCCCAATCCCATGCCCCATTAGTCTTGGGGGCGATGAACAAATCGGTGCGACCGTCGTCCGGAGTGTGGAATATCCAGCTGTTGGTTCCACCCGTGATTAAATTTCCACCCATATTTATGTCTCCACTGTCTCCTCTAGTAGTTATAGTTCCACCCGCTGTCATATTCCCGTTCACGGTCGTATCCCCATTGTTTTTAATAGTAAGGAATTCTCTTCCCGAAGTTGAAATATTTGGTTCGCGAAAAATACGAAATGTGTCATTATTATTATCAATCCACCATGCCGGCGCGGATGTTACATCGCCTAATTGTGTATCAACCAACCCTAATCTGGGAGAACCATTGCCTTCAATAATGACTCTGTTTACAACATCCAACGCCGATTGCGGATTATCTGTTCCGATGCCGACTTTGCCACCGTTCGTGGCGAGATATGTGTCGGTATCCGTTTGGAAGAGACCTTTGATTCCCATGGATCCCGTTTTGTATTGCGTTGAATTTCCAATGTTCACCGGAGCGGGGACGTTGGCGCCCGGAGGAGGAGCCGTTGGAGCGCTCCACGCCATAACGTAGCCTATACTCAAACCGATAACGAGGGCGAGAACGATTGTTTTTAAGGGCCGGATTATGTTTTTCATAAGTATTTTATTAAAAATGTTAATCTTGTAATTTGATATTATTATAACATCGCCCCGCCGATATTGACACGGCGCGACCTGTTGATAACTTTTTTAAATAAAACCAAAGAGAAAAATGATAAATCTTTATTTTTAGCGGAAACTAAGGTATATTTTAATTTATGAAAAAGAAGGGTAGAAATATTTTGCGAATAATTTATTCAGCCGGATTTCTTTTTACAATCCACACCGCCTTTTTGGCGTATATCAATTCCTCGTTCATAAGCGAGGTTGTGGGAAAGGATTATGTCGGTCTTGTTTTTACGGCCGGAGCCATTCTTTCCATTATATTGCTGAATAAGATGCCCTTGATTTTGAACCGATTCGGCAATGTGAGAACGGCTCTTTTCCTTCTCGTTTTGGAGCTGGCATCGCTTATCGGCTTGGCATTTTTCACCGCATGGTTTATCGTCCCCTTGTTCGTAATCCACTACGCTCTCCTTATTTTATTGAAGTTTAACTTTGATATTTTAATAGAACATTTTTCAAGCGACAAATGCACGGGAGGAATAAGGGGCGCTTATCTCTCTCTTACCAGTCTTGCATGGGTTGTTTCTCCTATAATGGTGGGGGCGATACTCACTGACTCCGATTTCTGGAAAATATACCTTATTTCCGGGCTTATTATTCTGCCGGTTATGCTTATTATCCATCTCAATCTGCGAGAGATTAAAGATGTCCGTTACGAAACTCCGGCCTTTCTGAAAAGCATTAAGGAACTCTATCAAAATAAAAATATTTACAAAATATTTTCTGTCAGTTTCCTTTTGCAGTTTTTCTTCGCATGGATGGTAATTTACACGCCAATCTATTTGCATCAATATATGGGTTTTGGTTGGAGTAAAATAGGAATAATTTTTACCGTAATGCTCCTTCCTTACGCGCTCTTTGAAATGCCTTTGGGAAAAATCGCAGATAAATGGTTTGGGGAAAAGGAATTTTTAATCGCCGGGATTTTAATCGCCTCTGTTTCAACGGCGGCAATGCCCTTTATCACTTCGGAAGACTGGATTATCTGGGCGGCCATTCTCTTCGCGACCAGAGTGGGAGCGAGCTTTATTGAAGTAACGACAGAAAGTTATTTCTTCAAGCAAATTGACGACAGTGACGCGAACATTATAGGCCTTTTCAGAAATACCCGCCCTTTGGCGTATATCGTTTCCCCTTTGATAGCCACGGTTTTCTTGACCTTTTTCGCCTATAAATATTTGTTTCTTGTTTTGGGAATTATAATGCTCTCAGGAATTTACCACGCCATCACTCTTCGCGACACAAAATAAAACGCGCGATTCCCTGTTTAAAATATCTGGATTGATTTCCCAATTTTCACCCGGCGCGATTTTATGATATTATAAACGCATGAAAAAAATTATATTCAGTGGCGTGGCGCCGTCTGGAATCATACATATCGGAAATTATTTCGGCGCGATAAAACAATGGGTCAGTCTCCAAAATTCCGGAGACTACGAAACCATTTTCTGTATTGTTGATGAACACGCCATCACCGTTCCTCAAGACCCGGAAAAACTCCGAGCGAAAATTTTGGAGGTGGCGAAACTTTACCTCGCTGTCGGAATCAGTCCGGAAAAATCCACTGTGTTCATTCAATCCCATATTTCCGAACACGCCGAGTTGGGCTGGATTCTCAACACGATAACCCCCCTCGGCGAGCTTCAGCGAATGACACAATTCAAGGACAAATCCCAAAAACAAAAATCAATTCTTGCTGGGCTTCTCAACTATCCCACGCTGATGGCGGCGGATATTCTTCTCTACCAAACCAATCTCGTTCCTGTCGGAGAAGACCAACTTCAGCACATTGAGCTCACCCGAACACTCGCCAAAAAGTTCAACGGGCAGTTCGGGGAAACTTTCACTGTTCCGGAACCGACGATTAGTAAAACCGGAGCGAGGATAATGGGGCTTGATAATCCGGAAAACAAGATGTCAAAATCAGCGGAGAATCCGAACAATTACATCGCCCTTTTGGATTCGCCGGAAATAATCCGCAAAAAAATCAAGGTGGCGGTAACGGACTCGGGCGCGGAAATAAGATACGATAGGAAGAAAAAGCTGGCGGTGTCAAATTTGCTCGCGATTTATTCGCTGTTCGCCGAAAAATCGGTTGAGGAAATTGAAAAGGAGTATCAGGGAAAAGGATACGGCGAATTCAAAAAAGATTTGGCGGAAGTCATCATTGAAGGACTCGCTCCGCTTCAGGCAAAATACAAAGAACTTGAAAAAAATCCGGATGCCGTTACGGAGATACTCAAGAAAGGCGCGGAAAAAGCGAAAGAATCCGCCTCCCGAACAATGTCCGATGTCCGCCAAAAAATAGGATTTGTGCTCCCGCAGTAAAACTGTTTTTTTACTTGAGCAGTTTGGAGTAGAGTTTTAAATGATGTAAAACCATTGTCGGAGTTAGGAATTTTTCTTGGACAGTTTTATGCGCGGCGACGCCGAGTTTTTTGGCGAGCTTCGGGTCACTGATGAGCTTTATAATCGCCTCCCCCGCCTCTTTGACCGAAGAAACAAGGATGCCGTTCTTTCCGTTTTTTATCTGCGAGGCGATTCCTGTCGTATCCCCTCCTATCACCGCCTTCCTTTTCCACATCGCTTCGGTAACGGTGAGCCCGAATCCCTCCCTCAGAGATTTTTGCAAGACAACATCGCTGATGCTCTGAACAACATTAACAAGGGCGTTGTCTTGTTCCGTAATGAGAGAAATATCCGGATCGCCCTTGCTGAAATCCTTCACTTCGGCGTAAATCTCTTTTGATTCAGGGTCATCGTCCGCTACCGAACCGATTAAAATCAATTTCAGCCCGGCAATCTTTTTTCTCGCGATATTGAACGCCTTAATCACCCCGACCGGGTCTTTCCATGGGTCAAAGCGGGAAACTTGCGAAATGATTTCGTCATCCGGATTGATGCCGTGTTTCTCCGCCAATCGGCGGACGGTATCGGGTGGCAAAATTTTGTTTTTCGGGAGGAGCGGATCAATCGCAGGATATATTATGTCTGTCTTTTCTTTGGGAAACCACTCCGGACGGTAAAGCGGATTGCTGACAATCAATCTGTCAAACTTTGTTATGAAAGGTCTTATAAAATTCAGTGTCCTCGCGTTCGGAGATGAAACATCAATGTGAAGCCGAAAAGCCACTTTTATTCCCCGCGGAATGGCATCAACAAGTGGCAGAGGTTGGGGGTCGTGAATGACAACGATATCCGGCTTTATTTTTTTGAGGATTTTCTTAATTTCCAAAAAGGCCTTTTTGTTATGGCGAATGTATAATTTTTTTTCATTTTCCGTCAGAATTCCTTTTTCGCCCTGTAAAAGATTATGGATTTTTTTGGTGATGGTAAAAAACATATCCTCCTTGTCGCCGTTTATAACAAGCCAGTGACTGTTTATTCCCAGTCCGCGTTCAAGAGGAATTTGACTTTGCAAAAGCTCCGCCACTCCCCCGCCGCAAGCGGTAGAATTGATATGGATAATTGAAATACCCTTGAGCCCATCGGACTCAGCGACAATTTTTTTTCGCAAATCTGCCTTTATAAATTTTTCATATTTTGATAAAGATTTCTTTCCAATTTTTATTTCACTTAAAATTCGCGCCATAAAATTTTAATATCCAATTTTAAACTTTTAATACAGCAAGAATACCAAAATAACAACTTTCTGTCTATTCGCGAACAACTATCCCAATCCACCGAAACCCGGTTTCGGTGGATTGTCTCACCATAATCCTCCCGGGCTGGTCGTCGCCCCATTGCCGGAGAAAGTGACATTCTTTATATTGTAATGGAGACGCGAACTGCCATAAATAGCGGTAGTATTGTCTTCAAACAAAACATTTTCAAGCGTGGTTCTCGCGTTCAGGGCGGCAAGAGCCGTCCTTAACGCGACAACATAATTTACATTTTTATGTCTGCAAAAAATAATATTTTCAACGGACAAGAAATTTAATCTTCCAGAGAAATAAAATTCATTTGTGACAAAGGATATTGATAGTTAACTTAACCTTAATTCTACGAAATTTTCCGAAAAAACATTCTAACTATTAATTGCAAAATAAACTTACCATCACTGTCAAATCCTCCCATCTCATCATTCCAGTTATTAATGGAAGAAGGATTTGATGACGTGGATGTAAAGTTTTTAACCTCTAATCCGTTGCGAAGGGCGTATCTGAAAGATGTATAATCAATGACTGAATTTCCTCCTTCAATATTAACTCCCAGCCAATCACCAGGCTCAGGTAATCGTTCTTCATTCATAATTCCTCCAACCGTGTTGTCATAAAGAGAAGTGAAGACAATAGGGAGTTCCGCCGTTCCTTCAGCCATTAATGAAGCTCCTCCTTCAAAACTTAGTTCAGTGTTTTCTCCAAACTTAATTACCGTTCCCGGATCAATTGAAAGAACAGCTCCGCCCTTAAAGATATCCGGACTACTATCCACGAAATAGGGACTGTTCTTCCTCGTGAGATGAACATTTTCTGAGCCAATCGGAAACAAATAATTAAGGCTGTTTCTTCTTCCCGGGGTGCCGTTGATTTTCTTCCCGTCCGCGGACAGGCCATTTCTGATAGAAGCGGAGTTATATCCCCAGTTGGACCGTTCTGATCCGGGACGATTTGGGTCGCGCCTCTCCATTGTCCTATATACTCCGTTAATGGGTAATCCTCCAATCCACCCTCCGTAAGAGCCGGCGCGCCTCGGTATTCTTTCCACGGTCGTGGAAGCGTGGGAGAGGATGAGAACTTCTCCGCTGTTGTTTAGTCCGTTTCCAAAAGAGCCGTACCAGTCAGCGATTTCGGATGTAGTGTCGTCGTTTGTTCTTTCAATAAGGTAATATCCCTTGGCGGGGATAACGCTATTTTCCGTTGTTCTGTTTTTTGAATCTTGCCCGAAAACGATGTATGGCTTCATATCCGTCTCGGAATACAGCGTCCAGCCGGCCAGATTGATGTCGTAGTCCGTCCTGTTGTACAGTTCAATCCATTCGTCGCTTGCCGTTTTCTTCCCCGTTCCCATCCAGGCGATTTCATTGATAATGACCGGTTTTGTCGAAATTTCCGCAGTTCGGGTGGAGGTGGCGGAGCGGTTGCCGGCGGCATCAACGGCGGAGACGGAAAAAGAATAGTTTGAATTGTCTTTAATGTTCTCAATAATCGTTGAAGTCGCCGTGGTAGTTGAAATGACGCCATTGGCGTTGATTGTGAAAAAAGAAAGGTCAGGCGCGTTTGAAGACCATGAAATATTCAGCGTGGTTGTCGCGGAAAGGCATATTTCCCCTGAAACGGAATCAGGACATTCGGTAGCGGAAAGGGAGACGTCCGGAGGAATTGAGTCAACGAAGAAGCTGATTTCCGTGGAACTTGAAACATTGCCGGCGAAATCGGAAACAAAGAAGCTGATTGTGGTCGTTCCCTCTCCGAATGAGAGGGGAAATGTCCACGCGCCATTTGAATCGGCAGTAGTCGTGGCAAAGGTGGCTCCGTCAAAATTCGCCGAAACCGTTGAAGAAGCCTCGGCTGTTCCGGAAAAGACAATGTCCGGGGAAGTGAATGTTTGGGAAAAGTCCGGGGGTGAAACGATAATCGGAGCTTCAGGCGCGATTTCGCCTTTTTTTTCTTGAGGTTTCTCTTCTTTCGGCTTCTTTTCCTCGCTTGGCTTTATTTTTTTATGAGAACCGATTACCCCGCCGGCAAAAAAAGAAGAGGGAGTGGCGGAAACGCGAGTGGGGCTGATTTTTGGATTGATGGCCACCGCGAGTCGGGCTGACGGGACGAGAGGAGCGGGGACGGCTCTCGCGAGAAACGGAGCCGGAGCTTTGGCGCGAACCGGCTTTTGAGTAACGGGAGTGGTTTGTTTTGCTCGCTCTCCCAATTCTCTCCCTTTATTTTTATCGCTCGCCCGCTCTCCACTATGGGGATCGGAGATGTCTGAATCATTCAAGGAAGGAGTGCTCCCGATATCAACCGCAGTCGCCAGATTGCGCGCGGGAACGATTTTTACCGGCTCCCTTTTTGTCAAAAAATATTTGATTGATTCGGCAAAACCGCCGAAACCCTTCCTCGCCCTTTCCGCCGCCGCGACAATGGCGCTTTGGGCGCTGATGGCCTTTTTGCGCGTGGAAATCCATCTCTCGTCAAAATAATCGGCGGTTTTTATGGCGATGATTTTAGGCGCGGACTTGATGGCATCAAAGAATGGTTCGTCAGAATTCGAAACAATCGGTTCAAGCGTTTTTGGACTTTTCCGATATTTCTCAACATCCCTGAAAAACAAATCAACCACTCCCGCTCCGGTTAAGACCATCTTTGGGACGAGGTGGGAGAGGTAGGAAGGGAGGATAAATTTTTCGTCATTAATTGAATACTTGTCTTTTGAGTAAAGATAGGCTAAATAATCATTTCCTCTTTTTAAAAATAGTGTTTTATCTCCGTTAACATATTTTATTTCCGTATCAAGCTTCCCCAAATTCGGCTCCATAAAATCCTCGTTGTCTATCGTATCCTCGGAAAAGAAGTTTTTGTTTGAATAATCAGCAAGACTGTTGAAAGCGTCAGACAATTTTTGGAAGTTCGGGATTGCTTTATTTTCCTTAATCAAACCACCAACAACGGTTACTTCCTTTTCGTAAAAGTTGGTCATCTTTTTCGCGTAATCCTCGTAAGGGCTGCCCGGGTCGCCGTCAATCCCCGGATGAGAATCGTTTCTGGTGTGCGCTGGAACACTCAGATCCTCAATGAGGTGGAGGATGTCCCCCAGCGCCAAAAAGGCGGTTTCTTTGTCGCCGTCAATGTATGACTTCACGGCTTTTTGCCAAGTTCTATTTCCATACTGTCTGCCGTAGGCGGCCTGGTATTCTTGGTTCTCCGCCCAATCAACGGAGGCGATTGCCGGCTTGGGAGCCATATCGGCTCCGGTTTCGTATCCTTCTTTTTCCGATAAGTCTCCGAAATGTTCTCCTGTCCATCCTTCCTTGTGGACCGGGTCGTAGAAATGGTTTATCCATCTGGGAGGATCATCCTCCTGAACCGCTCCTTTCATCATCCATCCGATTTCTTTTTTGGAAATAGTATTCTTTTTGTTCTTAAGATTGTGAAATTCGGCGATTTTTTCCGTAAGAAAAGGATGGGTGTTGTTGGTGGAGTAAGACAGCGATTGCCGGGCAAAAATAAGACCTCCGGCGGCGACCAGAAAAATGAAACTTAATAAAAGTTTTGATTTTGTTTTTCGCATGTTTACCAAACTATTTTCCAAACTTTGGTGTATGGGTTGAGGTAAAAGACGACCCTGCCTGTTAATTCTTGTTGATATTTTTTGCTGAAAAAACTATACGAGTAATACACTTTTTCTAACCCTCCCGAAAGTGGCTGATTATTGCTCTTTCTCAATCCCTCCATTTCCTTAATAGTTTGATTCAATTCACCCTTTTGTTTTAACCCCTCTAGCCATTTCCTCACCTCCGTCTGGTGCTCCACATCGTAGTATTTGCTCGCCAGCGCGAAATCTTCTTTTTTGAGAGCGTCCAAAAACATCGCCCATGTTTCTTCCTGGGTTTTGCCTCCGTAGGTGTCTTCCCTGAACGGCTTCTCAATGGATTCTTGGAACCTGTCAATCGCCGCCTGTTTTTGATGACTGTTCCAAACAAGCTTCACGACGACCGCAAGATAGACAATCAGAAGAACGCCTAAGATAATAATCACCGCCCTCACCCATTTGTTCTTTAGAATTTTCATATTTTCTGTTTATTTTTTGGTTAATCTTTTAATTTTTTCTCCATTTGTTAACAGTCTAGCATACGGGAGTTAAAATAAGTCTGTAGAAATTATAAAGTTTTTATAAAGTTTTTGGGCTTGGGAAATATGGGGGAAACGAAAAAAGGGCGCGAAAACGAGGGGCGCCCAGAGAATTAACTATCAATTTTGATTTTAATAGAGACTGAACTTTAATTTGAATTGTTCCTCATTTGTAAATGAATCAACGCGCATAAATTTCACAAATCTTCTGATTTCAAAAACTTCCACAATAAAATCAATCTCGTCTTCACACTCGTAGGGAAACACAAAAACGCTTTTTTGCAAATCCTTGAAACCCAACTCTTTTAATTTATTTCTGAGCGCCTCTCTCGCTCTTTTTTTCTTTTCGGGAATATCAAAGATAACCATCCGCCATTTTCCGTCCCATTTCTCCGGTTTCTCAATTTTAATCTCGTCAATCTGGAATTTCAACGCTCTTTTTTCGCCCTTCTTGGTTAGCACGATTTCAAGGGTGCCATCCTTTTTCTCTTTGTACTCAACTATTCTATCGTTGTAAAATTCGCGCACCGCGCGGACTAACGCCTTTCTGTTAATTTCCTTCCATTCCTTGGCGATGCCATCTAGAATCTTAAAATAATTTTTCGGGGAACGCGAAAAACCGAGAGCAAATCCAGTGACTAACAATAAAAGTATTTTTTGTTTTGTTTCTTTTTTTCTTCTCACGCCTTTGTTACCAAATCACACTGTAAATTATAAATCAAAATGGTGCTATTTTCCAGCGATAGCAGATTATTAGCACCATTTTGATTTGCATTTGCTTAGTTTTTTCGGGGTATTCTTCAGCTCGTGTCAAATCATTTAATTATTGAACTTGGGAATATAGGCGCAACGCATCAGATTATCTAAAATGACACCGGGGTCACATTAGTTAAATCATTTTATAAAACACCGGGGATAACAAGCGATAGCATCTTATCCCCGGTGTTTTATAAATACTGAGAACATTAATATCAACGCCCACTTAATTTATCCCGATAATAATTTGTTTTCTGCTCGCCATTAAATCATTATGCACTAAAAAAGGGCTGTGATGTAAAATCAACAGCCCTCTCGAGGCCACTAAAACAACTCATTCTATTTTATGCCTCCTTCCCCTTAGAAATAATTTTATAATTATATCCATAACCATTACGGCTAACAATAAATTCAACCCGGTAGCCAATATAAGGTTGTATAGATTGCCTATGCATAAAACCATCCCCTCCAACATATTTTGCATCCATTAAGACCTTAACAAAGCCCTCGGAATCAATCCCCGGGACAGGCAAGAAATATTCTCGCCCGTCGTCCCCCAGTACTTTCCCTTCCTTTAAGATAACTCCTTTTAATTTCATTTTATGCCTCCATGTCATTTTATTAAAATGACAACTATCTAATCTAAACTCATACGCCGTCATTCCGCCCTTGTCAATCATTATCAGATAAATCAACTATGCTATAATGATTTTATTATGGCTTCCAAATTCGTCCATCTGCACACTCACTCTCACTATTCCCTTCTTGACGGTCTTGCTAAAATTGATGACCTTATCGCGCAGGCGCTCAAAAATAAAATGCCGGCTTTGGCGCTCACGGACCACGGCAATATGTACGGCGCCATTGAGTTCTACAAAAAATGCGAAAAGGCGGGCATCAAGCCGATATTGGGAGTTGAAGCGTATGTCGCGCTTGATTCAATGCGCGACAAAAGACCGAATATTGATTCAAAAAGGTACCATCTCGTTTTGCTGGCAAAAAACGAGACCGGCTACAAAAATCTCATTGAACTGGTTAGCGCGAGCAACCTTGAAGGATACTATTACAAACCGAGAATAGACAAAGAAATTTTGCGAAAACATTCGGAAGGGCTCATCGGACTGTCCGCTTGTTTGGGGGGAGAATTGGCGAGAAAGGTAAGCAATAATGATTTTGAAGGGGCGGAAAAAGCGGCAAAGGAATATGAAGAAATTTTCGGAAAAGGGAATTTCTTTATTGAAATAATGTATCACCCGAACATAGAAAATTTTCAGAAAGTGCAGGAGGGGCTCGTCGCCGTGGCAAAAAAAACTGGCATTCCTCTCGTTGCCACTCAAGATGTCCACTACGCAAAACCGGAAGACTCTGAGGCTCAGGATGTTTTGGTTGCCATTCAAAGAAACCAGAGTTTGGCGGACACAAACAGAAGCGCCTACATAAATGAAGATTTTTCTTTCAGGTCCGGCGAGGAAATGGAGAAGCTTTTCAAGGATTATCCCGAAGCGATAACAAACACCGCCAAGGTGGCGGAAATGTGCAATATAAAACTTGAACTGGGAAAATGGGTGTTTCCGAAAGTGGAGATTGCCGAGGGAAAAACAGCGGAAGGAGAACTGAGGGACAAAACTCAAAGAGGACTTGAAGAAAAATTCGCCACCGCAGAAAATAAAAAAGAACTTCAGGAGAGAATTGACTATGAGTTGGATATCATAAACCAAAAAGGTTACGCCCCTTATTTTTTGGCGGTGGCGGACATAATTAAATTTGCGAAAGAAAACGGTATCTTCACCAACACCAGGGGCTCAGCCGCCGGATCACTGGTTTCTTATCTTGTCGGCATCACGAACATTGACCCGATAAAATTCAAACTCCCGTTTGAAAGATTTTTGAATCCGGAAAGGCCGTCCCCTCCCGACATTGATATGGACTTCGCCGATGACCGCCGAGAGGATGTTATTGATTATGTTAAAGAAAAATTCGGCAAAGACCATGTCGCCCAAATAGGAACTTTCGGAACGATGGCGGCGCGCGCCGCCGTCCGCGACGTAACGCGCGCTCTTGGGAAACCATACTTACTGGGAGACAAAATAGCCAAGCTCATCCCCCTCGGTTCTCAGGGATTTGCGATGACCATTGAAAAAGCAATCAAAATAACACCTGAACTGAAAGAAATGTACGAAAAAGATAAAGAGGTCAAGCAAGTGATTGACTTGGCGAAAAAAATAGAGGGATGCGCCCGGCACATTTCCGTTCACGCCGCCGGCGTGGTCATAAGCCCGACAAAAATGACAGACTTCACGCCGTTACAATTTGAACCGAAGGGAGAAAAAATAATCACTCAATACGATATGCACGCGATAGAAGACGCAGGCCTGTTAAAGTTTGATTTCCTTGGAATAAAAAATCTCACCATTCTCGCGAATTCCCTGAAAATCGTCAAAAAAATCCACGGGGTGGAGGTGGACATAGACAACCTTCCCGACGGGGACGAAAAAACATTTAAGCTTTTGACGGACGGTCGAACAATAGGGGTTTTTCAGTTGGGGGGCGCGGGAATGACCAAATGGCTGAAAGAGCTGAAACCAAAATCAGTTTGGGATATTATGATTATGATTGCTCTTTTCCGTCCCGGACCAATGGCGCTAATACCGGACTATATTCAAAGAAAAGAAAATCCGCAACTGGTCAAATACATAGACAAACGGCTAAAAGATATACTTGAACCGACTTATGGAATTATAATCTATCAGGACGATATTCTCCTTATTGCCACGCAGATAGCCGGATATTCATGGGGCGAGGCGGATAAATTCAGAAAAGCCATCGGGAAAAAAATTCCAAAAGCGATGGCCGAGCAGGAAGAAAAATTCATAAGCGGGTGCGTGAAAAATGGTATGGAGAAGAAAAAAGCCGAAGAGCTGTGGAATACGATAAATGCTTTTGCCGCCTACGGGTTCAACAAAGCCCACACCGCTTCTTACGGCAAAGTCGCCTACCAAACCGCTTATATGAAAGCGAACTATCCGGCGGAGTTTATGACCGCCGTCCTCACTTCCGACTCGGGAGACACCGACAAGATAGCCGCCGACATAGCGGAATGCAAGATGATGGATATTTCCGTGCTTCCGCCAGACATAAATGAAAGTTTCGGTGATTTTACGGTAATACAATCATCAAATCCACCGACAACCGTTGTCGGTGGATTTGAAAAGGCGATTCGTTTTGGACTTTACACGATTAAAAATCTCGGGGCGGAAATAGCGAATGCCATTATTGAAGAAAGAAAAGGAAACGGGGAATTCAAATCGTTTTCCGATTTTCTTGACCGCGTGCAACACAAGAACCTGAACAAAAAATCAATGGAAGCGCTCATAAAATCCGGAGCCATGGATACCCTCGGAGAAAGAGGGCAAATGCTCTTTAATCTGGATGAGGCGCTCAACTACAACAAAGAAACGGCGAAAAACGGGCAAGGACAAACTTCCCTTTTCGGGCTTATGGAAGACCAGAGTTCGGTGCCAAACCTCAGGCTGAAAGAAACCGCTCCGGCAAGCCAGGAGGAAAAACTGCTTTGGGAAAAGGAATTGCTCGGTCTTTATATCTCCGGCCACCCGCTGGACAAATTCAAAGAAAAAATGGCGAAGATAAAAACAAATGTTGGCGAGGCGAAAAAACTGCCGAACGGCTATCCGGTTGTCACGGCCGGAATGATAGAAGAAGTTAAACAAATTATGACAAAAAAGAACGAGCAGATGCTTTTTGTAAAACTGTCCGATTACCAAAACAGCGTTGAAATGGTTGTTTTTCCGAGGACGCTTGAAAAATACAAAGACATCATCCGAGAAGGAAACTGCGTAGCGATTAAAGGGAGTGTTTCTCTCCGTAACGGAGATCCGTCAATTATCGTTGACCAAATTAAGGAATTGGAAAATTAAAATCGCCATTATCAACCTTAAAATATAAAAAAAATGAAAAAGGAAAAATACGCGGGAAAATTTATCGTTTTTGAGGGCTTGGACGGCTCCGGCCAAAGCACCCAAGCAGAGCTGCTCAAAAAATACGTTGAAAAGACGGAGGATATTTCCGTTCTTTTAACCAAAGAGCCGACGAGCGCGCCGCCAATCGGAACTTTGATAAGAAAAATATTAAAAAAAGAATTCACAATCGGACATGAAGCTTTCCAGCTTCTTTTTTGCGCCGACCGAAGCGAGCATTTGAAAAACGCCATTGAACCGGCGTTTGAAAGAGGAGATTGGGTCATCTCGGACAGATATTTTTATTCCTCTATCGCTTACGGCTCTATGGACATTCCGATAGAGCGGGTCATTGAGCTCAACGCCCCTTTTTTGCGTCCGGACATCGTTTTTCTAATAAAGGTGTCGCCTAAAACATGTCTGGACAGGATAGATAAAAACCGCGGAGAAAGGGAATTTTTTGAAGAAGAGGAAAAACTGGCGAAAGTTTGGAAAAATTACGAGGCGCTTGCCGAACGCTTTCCGGAAATTAACATAATAGACGGAGAAAAAAGCATTGAGGAAGTTTCCGCCCAAATAAAAGCCAAGATGACAGGTTAGCGGTTTGCGTCGCAAAAAGGATTCCGCGGCGCAAGTTTGCAATTATAATGAAAACAATGGAATGGCCCGTAAAATATAAAGAAATGCTTCTGTGCGGCGACCCGCAATCAAACGTGGGGGTTGTTTGCCATTGGACGCTCAAAGAAACAATAAACGAAAAATTGCGAGAGAAAAAATACCTTGTTTTAGGCAATTTATACAGCGGCGATATCGGAATTTCGTGCATCATAAGGAATGTGTTGGCTCATCCCCGCCTGGACACGCTCATTTTGTGCGGAAATGAAGGTTCAATAGACGAGACGAAAAGCGGCAGGGTGTTTTTGAATTTAATGAAAAACGGCGTTGACGAAAAACACAGAATTGTCGGATCGGAAAATTTTACCGTTGAAAAAGAAATTCCGGCGGACGCGATAAACGCGTTCAGAAAAAGAGTGTCAATCGTTAACATTCTCGGCGAAAACGACGCTTCGGTGATAGAAAAAGAAATCAACAAAAACCTGAGCGGAAAAAAGAAAGATTATGACACTTTCGTTTTTCCGGATCCCGAAAAAACGGAAAATGAAGAACTGCCCTCCGAGGGGGCTGTTTTTACCGTCCGTCGCGACACGGTCGCCAGATGCTGGATTGATATCCTTGAAAAAATAATGGCGTTCGGAAAAATTAAAGGTTCCCAATATGGAGAAAGGCAGAAAGAATTGGTTGATATTGTCTCAGTAATTGAGGCCGAGGACCTTGAGCGTCCGCACCTGCCGAAATATTTTCCTTTAACCGAATGCAGAATCAAAGACTACATCCCCACAATGACGACAAACCGCCCCATTAAGGGAGTAAAATACACTTATGGGCAAAGAATGCGCGGACATAATAGAATTGACCAAATTGGAAATGTTATAAACCAGATAAGCTCGGTTCCCTTTTCCAGGCGCACCGTTATTTCCCTCTGGGACGTGAATGTTGACAGTGCCAGCGACAATCCGCCGTGCCTTGACCTAGCGCAAGTTCTCGTCCAAGGAAACAAACTTTACTTGACGGCTTACATCCGTTCCAATGATATGTTTTCCGCGTGGCCGGAAAACGCTTTCGGACTGCTCGCCCTAAGGAATATGATTGTTGAAAAAGCGAACAAGAAAAATCCCGTGCTGAATCTCACGAACGGCTCGCTGGTTATCATCTCGTCTTCAGCGCATATATACGAAAGAAATTGGGAGGAGGCGAAAAAAATTTTAAAAAGTGCGCCCAACCTGAGATGCGCGTGGGACAAAAGGGGGCATTTCATCATTTCCGTTGAAAACGGATTGATAAATGTCTACAACTCAAACAGTCCGGAAAATTTAAGATGGTCCGGAAAAACTGCGAGAGAGATTATGGATAAAATCATTTTTTACGTTTCAATTATGCCCCACGCCATGTATCTGGGGGCGGAACTGAACAAAGCCGAAACCGCCTTGAAACTGGGCATCCGCTATGTCCAGGATTGCCCGTTGGATTTTGCCGGGCGGGCGGGATAATCCAGCTTACAACTTCCCTAAAGTCGGACTTCAGGGAAGTTGAACAAGGGGTGAAACACGCCTTCAATCTCACGAAAATCGCCGGCGCAAAAAAAGGGGAGTGATAAAAACTCCCCCTTTACGGTCTATTTTACACCCACGGGACGACCAAACTTCCCGTGAACAACCTCCTGAAAGGAGGTTTTTTTAACTGCTTCCCGCAGTTGCCTGCGGGTCTTGCGACCGCGGGCGCGCGGATAACTCGCGCGCGCGGGGGCGTACTCCTCGGAATCGACGGTCATCGGAACGGCCACCAGTTCCGGGGTGAACCCCCGGACCGGAATCTTAATATCCTCAATGACGCTATAAACATCAGCGTCATCAAGAAAGCTAAGTTCCTCTACGGTGGCGGTGTCTATGACGACGCCGTATTCCGCGCCGTCGAGGGACTCATCATCCCCGAAAAAATAATCCAAATTTACTGCCTCCACCACTCCGGCGAAGGTGAAACCATCAAAATTCAATTCTTTCGGCATTTTAAACCTCCTTTTGTCCCGCTCAGCGCGAGACGCTTTTGATTTTTAATATGCAAAAAAATATTATCCAATTTAATCCTCTTAAAACATAACACAACCGATTTTATTTGTCAATACTTTGAGAGGCGGAAAAAATGTGATATTATTGGGATAATATGGAAAATAAATCAAAAATCGGCGAGATTCGCCATTCGCTGGCACATTTGCTGGCAATGGCGGTTCAAAAAAAACATCCTGAGATCAAGCTCGGAATCGGCCCTGTCATAGAAAACGGTTTTTATTACGACTTTGACTTTTCCGAACTTAACCACTCCCCTTCCGAGGACTGCCTGCCGAAACTGGAAAATCTTATTCGCGAATTGATTAAGCAAGATATCGCTTTTGAAAAGGAGGAAATTTCCGCCGACAAGGCGCGCGAAATGTTCGCCGACCAGCCATACAAATTGGAACTGATTGGCGAATTGGAAAAAGCCGGCGAGAAAATATCCGTTTACAGGTCGGGAGATTTTGTTGACCTGTGCGCGGGACCGCATATCGGGTCAACGAAAGAAATTAATCCGGACTCTTTCAAGCTCACTAAAATCGCCGGCGCGTACTGGAAGGGCAATGAGAAAAATCCGATGCTCACCAGAATCTACGGGGTCGCCTTTGAAACGAAAGAGGAATTGGACGAATATCTTAAAATGCTTGAGGAAGCGGAAAAACGCGACCACAGAAAACTTGGCAAAGAATTGGATTTATTCTCCTTCCATGAAGAAGGCCCGGGATTCCCTTTTTGGCACCCGAAAGGAACAATTCTTTACAACGAACTTGAAAATTTCATAAGAAACGAAAATAAAAAACGAGGATACGGAGAAATAAAAACGCCGATTATCTTAAACAAAAAACTTTGGGAAACTTCTGGGCATTGGGAAAAATTCCGGGAGAATATGTATTTCACGGAAATTGACGAACAGGAATTCGCCGTCAAGCCGATGAATTGCCCGGGTGGAATGCTTATCTACAAAGACAAACTCCATTCATACAGGGATTTGCCGGTAAGATACGCGGAATTCGGATTGGTGCACAGGCATGAACTTTCCGGAGTTCTACACGGGCTTTTCAGGGTGCGTTCATTTGTCCAAGACGACGCTCATTCATACTGTTCGCCCGAACAATTGAACAATGAGATTATACAAATGGTTGATTACGCCATTGATATCTATAAAAAATTCGGCTTCAACGAATATGAGATATTCATCGCGACCCGCCCGGAAAAATACATCGGCGATGACGCCGTGTGGGAAAAAGCCACCTCGGCGCTTGAAAACGCGCTTAAATCAAAGGAATTGCTCTATGAAATAAAGGAGGGAGAGGGTGCGTTTTACGGTCCCAAAATTGAGTTTAATGTTAAAGATGCCATCGGCAGGAATTGGCAGCTGGGAACCATTCAGGTTGATTTTTCAATGCCGGAAAGATTTGGCGCCTACTATATTGACGACAAAGGAGAAAAGAAAACTCCGGTGATGGTGCACCGCGCCATACTCGGTTCACTGGAAAGATTTATCGGAGTCTTGATTGAGCATTACGCGGGCGCTTTCCCTGTTTGGCTCTCCCCCGTTCAGGCGACAATAATTCCCATCGGCGAAAAATTCAACAATTATGGAGAAAAAGTTTTGCAAGAATTGAAAAATGCCGGCGTCCGCGCGGAAATTGACAAAAGTGACGAAACGCTCGGCAAAAGAATCCGCGTCGCGGAACTGCAAAAAATTCCGTATGTTTTGGTAGTCGGAGAAAAGGAAGAAAAAGACGGCTCCGTCGCCGTCCGCTCGCGCAAAGACCTGCCCGCCATAACAGAACCCAAGGAAGCGATAAAACTGGAAGAGTTTTTGACGAAAATTAAAGAAAAAATCTCCAAATCAAACTAAATAAAAAAACCGCCCGAAAAACATATCCGAACGGCAAATAAAACTAAACAAACAAAGCGCGCGCAAGAGCGCATGCCATAACAATATAGAATATCCACGAAAATATTCCAAAGGACATCCTATATTCTTTTTTATTTTTTTCCTCCGACCCCAACATAAAAATTGAATAAGCGACGATGAGGGCGCTAAAGGCGCCTTCCCCCATCGCCAACCTGGCTGGAGGGTAAATAAATCCCGCCACGATAGCCACAATGGCCGCCAAAATCGCGACGGAAGCGGGAAAAATTTTTCTTTTTTCTTTTCTAATCGCGGTTGAGAAAGACATAACCGTGATTGAAAGAAAAAATAAAACAAGAAACAATATCATTTTCCTCCCCCTTTTTTAATTTTGTTTTTAAAAATCAAAGGCTGCAAAGCAGTCATCACTCTTTCAATTCGTAGCACAAATTCAGCATTATGTAAATATCTACATATCAAGATTCCTCACATTCTTAGCGTGAGTTTGGATGAAAATCCGGCGTGGTTCCACTTCCTTACCCATTAAGGTGTCAAAAATTTTGTCAGCGCCTTCGGCGTCCTCTATGTTTACCTGTTTTAAAAGCCGATTTTCCGGGTCCATTGTCGTTTCCCATAACTGTCCGGGGTTCATTTCTCCCAAACCTTTGTAGCGCTGAATGCCATACCCTTCTCCGTCGCCAACTATTTTATCTTTTTCCGCTTCGCTATAGGCGTAAGAAACACTCTTCCCTTTTTGTATCCTGAAGAGTGGTGGCAAAGCTATGTAAAGATATCCAGCCTCTATGAGAGGTTTGTAATAGCGGTAAAAAAGCGTAAGAAGCAGAGTGCGAATGTGCGCTCCGTCAACATCGGCGTCCGTCGCGATAATTATCTTATGATATCTTGTCTTTTCAATATTAAACTCATCTCCGATGGCGGCACCGAGAGCCACTACCATTGATTTTATCTCTTTATTGGCAAGCATCTTGTCAATTCTCGCCCTTTCAACGTTTAGAATCTTTCCCCGTAGAGGTAGTATCGCTTGAGTCCTCCTGTCTCTTCCTTGTTTGCTGGAACCGCCGGCGGAATCCCCCTCAACGATGAAAATTTCGGATTCGGAAGCATCCCGAGATTGGCAATCCGCCAATTTTCCGGGCAAAGTGAGTCCTTCCATAACCCCTTTCCTTAAAACGCTCTCCTTGGCCGCCTTCGCCGCCTTGCGCGCCTTGAGAGCCAAAAGAACCTTCCCGATGATAGCGCGCGCTTCGTTTGGGTTTTCCTCCAAAAACGATGAAAAAGCTTCCCCAAAGACGGTCTCCACAGCGCCCCTCGCTTCGGGATTGCCGAGTTTTTCTTTTGTCTGTCCTTCAAACTGCGGTTCCCGCAACTTAACGGAAACAAGCACAGTCAAACCTTCGCGAACATCATCGCCCGTGAAACTATCATCTTTTATAAGGTTATTTTTTCGTGCGTAGTCGTTGATGGTTCTGGTGAGCGCCGTTCTGAATCCAGTTATGTGCGAGCCACCTTCCGGGGTGTGTATATTGTTCGCAAATCCCGTTTCTTTGACCGTTATGTCCTCAATGTATTGCAAGGCAATTTCAATATTGATTCCGTCATTTTCTTTTTCAATATAAAAAACTTTATTTTGAACTGGTTTCTCATCTCTGTTTAAAAATTTTATGAAAGAAAGTATTCCTCCCTCAAAATAAAAAGTATACGGCTCAACCGCCGCCCCGGTCGGACCAGCAGACAAATTTAATTCATTCAAAAAGAGAACCTTGGAATCTTCTATTTTACCTTCATAACTTCGAGCGTCTATCACGTTGATTTTCAGTTTTTTTGACAAGAACGCTTGTTGGCGAAGATGATTTAAAATTTTATTCCGGTCAAATCTTATTTCCTTGAAAATCTGCTCATCCGGTTCAAAGGTGATAACAGTTCCCTTTAAATCGCTGGACGAAATTTTTTTTACCTTGGCGAGAGGCTTTCCTCGGTTATATTCCTGCGCAAATTTTCCGCCATCGCGATATATTTCCGCCTTTACATAGACGGACAAGGCATTCACCACGGAAACACCGACACCGTGCAAACCTCCGGAAATCTTGTAAGATTCTCCTCCGAATTTTCCACCGGCGTGGAGCGTGGTCATTACAGTCTCCAAAGCGGACACTTTCGTCTGTTTATGCACTCCTACTGGAATGCCCCGCCCGTTATCGGCAACCCTAACTCTGTTCCCGGGCAAAAGCGCCACTTCCACTTCATCGGCAAAACCACCCATTGCTTCGTCGCGGCCGTTGTCAAAAACCTCCCATATCAAATGATGCAAGCCGTCAACGCCTGTTGAACCGATATACATTCCCGGTCGTTTTCTTACTGGTTCCAAGCCCTCCAAAACAAAAATATCCTTGGCGCCGTAACCGTTATCTTCCGTTTTATTTTTTCCTGTCATTACTTGTATTCTAACATAAACGCCATGATTTCGCCAATCCCCAGAAACGATAAAATCCTTTGTTTAAAGCCCAAAAATAGAAAACCCCGGCGCAATAATGCCGGGGTCAAACCCTTTAAAGGGGTAAATGTACTTTAAACTTCGTCCGGTAGCGGGCGGACTTGTCGTCCTTCCGCTCGGCCCAAACCTCGCCTTTATGCGCCTCTATCGCGGCTTTCACATTGGCAAGTCCGAGGCCAGTGCCGTCCGCCTTGGTGGTCATAAAAGGGTTGAAGACATCCCTTATGACCTCTTTGGCAATCGGCTCGCCATTATTGGCGAAAGTGATTACGACAATACTCTTTGTCGGAACCACTTTCGCCTTTATCTTCAGTATTGAAGAGCCTTCCGCCTCAAGGGCATTGCGGACAATGTCCTCAAAAGCGAACTTGAGTATACTCCGGTCAATTTTAACCTTAACTCGGCTCAAGCGCGCGTCAATACTGAACCTAGTCCTCATTTTTTTAGGATGGCTTTTTACCAGGGACCTAACCGTGTCCCTGAGAAATTCGTCCAAGAAAATCGGTTTTTTATTCATTTTTTGAGAAGAAATCTTCGCGAATACTAAGACTTCGCGAATGAGATCTTCCATTCTTTTTGTATCGCCAATGATAATCCGGCAATACTCAAGGATGGACTCAGGATTCATCTCCTTTCCTCCCTCAGCCGTGGCCACGGCTTTCTTTTGAATCCTCCTGACCAATCCTCCAATGCCAGTCAAAGGATTCCTCAAGGAATGCGCCACTGTGGCGGCGTTCGCCCCGAGGGCGCGAAGATTTGCGTCCCGGACGGCGTCGTCCTCTTGGACCTTCCGCCGATATTCCCGCCATATCGCGGCAGAAATGTATTCCCCGACTGTTCTTGCTTTTTGTATTTCAGGATTTGAGAACCTCTTCCCGTCGGTCCTGTCAAGAACCAAAATTCCCAAATCCTGCTCTTTGTGCGAAAGAGGCACAAAGAGGACGGAGTTTATTTTATAGGTCTTAATCAACTCCTTCATATAGTCAACACAACTATATGACGAAGGATTTGATATCAACTTATATTTTCCTGCCCTTATCACGCTTTTTAGGAACGCTGAACCGCATTCCAATTTTCCGGAAGAGTGCTCTCCCGCCGGCAAACCTGCCTTGACTGAAAGTTTGCCTTTTTTATTTTTTATAATCAGGCAAACTCGCTGGGCTCCGGAAACGGTCTCCGCCACCCTTGCCGAAACCCTAACAACATCCCTAAAATCAACGGCGGAAAACAATGGGTGTAAGACGCCCATGAATTCCGCCATTTCTCTTTTATCCAAACAAGAAATCAACCTCTTCATTTCCTGCCTCCTTTATTTCTTTTTATTTTTTGTTAATTTTCTTTCCTTTTCAGCCACTTTAATTATACCACAACATTTTAAAATTGCAAAGCAATCCAGGTAAATCCACCGAAACTCCACCGAAACCGGGTTTCGGTGGAAAACAGGGTTATTTTTCAATGTTTTTTGTTTGCTTGATTTTCTTGAGTCTGAGGGAATTGGACGCCACGGAACAAAATATCTTTTTTTTGCCAGACTTGCTTCTGGAATTGAATTAAAACCCTTTGTAGAACCGGATTCAATTATTTTTATTTTTTAATTTTAATACAATCGCCTCCGCGTTTTCCAACCGATGATTCATAAAACCGACTGCCAAGGTCGGTTTTATGAACGTATAATATTTATTTTAAGTATGACGGTCTTATCTTTTGAGGCGGAGAGAGTTCAACACCACGGAAATGGAACTGAATGCCATGGCGCCACCGGCGAAAATCGGGTTTAAGAGAATTCCGAAGAACGGATACAGGGCGCCGGCGGCAACCGGGATAAAAGCGGAATTGTAGAAAAACGCCCAGAAAAGATTCTGTTTGATTATTTTCATCGTTCTTTTTGATATCCTTATTGTCTCGGGAATGAGCATAAGGTCTCCCCTCATCAAAACGACGTTCGCCGACTCCATCGCGATGTCCGTTCCCTCGCCCATGGCGATGCCCACGTTCGCCTGGGTCAACGCGGGAGCATCGTTAATACCGTCGCCGACCATGGCGACAATTTTCCCTTTGTCTTGAAGCTCTTTGACTTTCTCGGCCTTTTTATCAGGCATTACTTCGCTCATTACATTATCCACTCCCGCCTGCCTCGCAATCGCTTCCGCAGTTCGTTTATTATCGCCTGTGAGCATCCAGACTTCAATTCCTCTTTTTTTCAACGCGTCAACCGCCTCTTTTGCCTCTTTTTTGATAACATCCGCCACCGCCAAAGCTCCCTTTATCTTTCCGTTTGCCGCGATTAACATAACAGTTTTCCCCTCTCCCTCCATATCTTCCATTTTTTCTTCATACGAAGACGTATCCAACCCAATATCTTTCATTAACGCCCTGTTTCCCAAATGTGCCTCAACCTTTTTCTCGTCAATTGTTAAAAATCCCCGCAATCCTTTTCCTGAAATCGCTTTAAATTCTTTCAAATCATAGAATTCTATTTTTTCTTTTTTCGCTTCTTCCAGTATGGCTTTGTCCAAAGGGTGAGAAGATCTTTGGTCAAGGCTCGCTGCATATCGCAATATCGCTTTTGCCAAAGGGTGTTCCGATCTCTGCTCCAAAGAAGATGCCAGACTCAAAACATCAGCTCTGTTGCCGTCGTCAAATGAAATTACATCGGTAAGCTGGGGCTTGCCCTGTGTCAATGTGCCCGTCTTGTCCAAAATTACAGTGTTAATTTTGTTGGCTATCTCAAGAGAAGTGGCATCTTTTATCAAAATTCCATTATTTGCCGCGCTTCCCGAAGAAACCATAATCGCCATCGGAGTGGCAAGTCCCAACGCGCAAGGGCAAGCGATAATGAGCACCGCCACAAAATTAACCAAAGCGAAACTAAATGCCGGAACGGGTCCGAAAATATACCAAACGATAAATGTCAAAAAGGCGAGGGCAAACACTACCGGAACGAAATAAGAAGAAACGACATCCGCCAACCGCTGAATGGGCGCCTTTGAACCCTGCGCTTCTTCAATCATTTTGATAATTTGGGAGAGAACCGTGTCTTTCCCAACCTTAGTCGCCCCAAAGGTGAATGTTCCGAATTTATTTACCGCGCTTCCGATAACGGCATCTCCGATTTTTTTATGAACGGGCATTGATTCTCCCGTCACCATTGATTCATCAATTTCAGATTCCCCTTCCGTTATTTTTCCATCAACGGGAACTCTCTCTCCTGGACGAACGACTATCAAATCCCCAACTTTGACTTCTTCAATGGGAATCTCAACTTCTTTGCCATTCTTTAAAACTTTTGCCGTTTTGGGCTGAAGACCCACCAATTTTTTAATCGCTTCAGACGCCCTTCCTTTCATCAATGTTTCAAAATATTTTCCGAGAAGAATCAAGACTATGATAATCGCTGAAGTGTCAAAGTAGATGGCGGGTTCTATTCCTCCTTGAGCGAAAAAACTTGGAAAAATCGTAACTGCCGCGCTGTAAAGATAAGCGGATAAAGTTCCCACCGATATCAGCGTATTCATGTCCGCAGAGCGATACTTGACGAGAAGTTTCAGACCCGCGTAAAACTGCCTCCCCACCCAAAACTGAACAGGAGTAGTTAAAAGAAAAAGGACCCAACGATTACTTAAAAAATCGGGAATGAAAGGAAAGAGATTCGGAAAACTGCCCATAAAGATGAAGAAGGAAAGAATGGCACCCACAGAAAGCTTTAATTTAAGCTCCTTCATCTTTTTAGACCTCTCTGCCTTTTCCTTATCCATTATCTCCTCAGCCTCCCCCTCTTCTCTAATCGGCTTGTATCCGGCGTCGGAAATAACCTTAAAAATATCTTCAATGCCCAGTTGAGAAGTGTTAAAAACCACTTTCGCTCGTTTGTTGGAAAAATCAACATCAATGTTTTTAATGCCCTGCATTTTTTTGAGAGCGCCCTCAACAACCATAGCGCAATGAGGGGAGTCCATGCCGAGGACTTTTATTGAAGCGGTTTCCGTATCCGCCCCGCCCAAACCGCTTGGTGACTTAGCCGCCAAACGGTCTCCGATTTCAAGTTCGTAACCGATATCTTTAACGGTTTTGGCAATCCCAGATTCAGAAATGACATCTTCGTCAAATTCAATCAATGCCGACTCAGTGGCGAAATTAACAGATGCCGAATGAACCCCGGGGGTTTTCAAAAGAACCCTCTCTATTGTCCTTACGCATCCGGCGCAGTGCATTCCCTTAATCTTAAAAGTTTTCTTAATTATTTTTTTATTTTCCATTTTTTTAAAAATTTCATCCTAAATTGCACTTTTCAACCATTTGATAACCGTTTTTCTGTTAAACACTTTTTTATAGTTATAATCAAATCCAAGCGCGAAAATATCTTCGTTTGATAATTCGGCAAGAATTTTCATAAACTTGTCCGCTTCCTTTCCGGAAATACCGCTGTATATTTTCTGGGAAATTAAAAGCGACTGTTTCCACTTCCTCCCGATATACTTTTTCCATTCTTTGTCATATTGGGACAAAGAATGTTGGCTGAAATCTTTTTTATCCAAAGCTTGAATTATAATCTTTGAGGCAATTCTTGCCGAATGCATGGCATGTCGTATTCCTTCTCCCGCCAAAGGATTGATTTGGGAGGCTGCATCTCCGATAAAAATAAAATTATCGGCTGTATGTTTATCAACTCCTCCGTTCACATAAAGAGATGCTCCGTGCAAATCAACAAAAGCGGCGTTTTTCAATTGTGGAAACTTGGCTATGAATTTTTTTAAACTTTCCATAATATTCACTCCCTTGTGCTCGGAAATATTGTAAACGGCAACACCTATTTTGGCCGAATTTTCTCCCATCGGGAATATCCATCCATAACCGTAAGGAACATATGCTGATCCAAAATAAAAGGCGAGTGATTTCGTTAACTCTTTGGGAACATTTTCGGCGATAAATTCAATACCGAGGCTCAAATTAGAATTAAAACCTTTTCTCAAACCGAGTTCTGAAGCTAAAACCCCGGCCGGTCCAGAAGCGTCAATAATTATATCGGCAAAAGCCTTCCCTTCGCCAAAAACACCGTCATAGGACACCCCGATAATAACGCCGTCTTTCAAAATGGGCTTTTTAACCGAAGTCCCGATTAAAATTTTTGCTCCATGTTTTACCGCCTCTTTGACCAAGAATTTTTTCAATCCAGCAAAATCAAGAACATAGCCTCTTGTTGCGCCATAATCCCATATTTTGGAAACATTTCCGGTGGCAATAAGGATTTTTGACCATTTTCCGGGAGCGAAATCAAGGGGTAAATCAAAATCATCCAACAATTCCTTTGGGGTTCCGGCGCTGGAAAAATTGGGCTGACCTATTTCTTTTGACTTTTCAATCAAAAGGACTTTTTTACCCGCAATGGAAAGTTCGCGCGCGCATTGCCCTCCCGCCGGACCTGCGCCAACAATTACCACATCATATTTTTTTCTTGTTTGTTGTTTTTTCATATTATTCAATCGCCCTTTTGTTCTGTTTTATCCGCAACACCCTCCGCGTTTTTTCACCGATTTTTCCTTATCAATCAACTGCTGCCTGTATTCTTCAACATGCTTATCCGAACAAAACTTTTTACCGTGACGCACAATCACCTTTCCTTTTTCAATTTTCTCCCCGCAAATTTTGCATTTCTTCCCCAATAATCCAAAAACCATAATTTTAAAACCAACTTAACTGATAAACTTTTTTATTTTTCGCCATTGAGGCATATTTTTTCGCAAAGCCACACCAAGAAGACTCCGCCAATCCATCCGTAAACAAACGCCTCAACAAACCCCAGGAGATAACCCAAAACAGTAAAACCAAAACCAGGAAAGGCTAGTCTGAGAAGATTAAAATGCAATTCTTTTAATTCCGGCGCCCCAAGCAAAATTCCCCATACCGAACACACAAGAAAAAACGCGGCGATAAATATTCCTCCGGCATACCCCGCTTTTAGCTTATTAAATTTATTCATAGTTTTTATTTCTTTGTTTATAACTGATAAATATTGACCTTTATTTTTTATTTGCTTTAATAAAATCCAGTTGATAGCCTGCTTGTTTCCAGCCAATCATCCCTCCTGACAAATTAAAAACATTCGTGTATCCCATATCCGCCAAATCTTGGGCGGCTATCCTGCTCATTCCTCCGCTTTGGCAGTAAACAACAATTTGGGCGTTTTTGTCGCTCGGGAATTTATCCAAATTGTCTTTTATATCACTGAGAAAAATAAAATCATCGGTTCCGCGAATCTCTCCCATATAAGGAGAGTGAACATTTACGAGCAAGGGATCCTTGTTTTTAAGCATCTCAGACAATTGATTCGCGTTGATATTTTTGAATGACGCCTCTTTTTGAGAGATTGCGGGTGTTTCGTGATTGCTCGGCATATTGTAATGGAGAAGGAAGAAAATCAATCCGGCTCCAAGAACCAAAATGACAATTATTCCCGCTCTGATTATTTCTCTTCTTTTCATATTTTTTAATTCGTTTTACTGCCACTATTGATGTCAACGGATTGAATCGTATCCTCTGGGAACTCCGTTTTTAGACATAACCACCTGCCACAATTGATTTTTTCGCGCGCGAAAACCTCCGGCGGAAGAAAGAAGATAATACCTCCACATCCTGTGGAATCTTTCATCATAGTTTGATTTTATTTTGTCCCAATTTTCTTCAAAATTTTTATGCCAAGCCATCAAGGTCTTATCGTAATCCGCTCCGAAATTATGCCAATCTTCAACGACAAACAATCCTTCAGCCGATTTCGCTATCTGTCTAATGGAAGGAATAAATGCCCCAGGAAAAATATATTTGTCCATCCATGGATCAAACCATGCGGACGAATCGTTTGAACCTATTGTGTGAAGAAGAAACAGTCCCTCATCTTTCAAAATACGATTTGCGACCTTCATGTATGTCTTGTAGTTTTTGGGTCCGACATGTTCAAACATCCCAAGCGAAACAATATGGTCAAATTTTTCATTGACATCCCTATAATCTTGCAACCTTATTTCAACTGGCAGCCCCTCGCACAGTTTTTTCCCCAATTTCACCTGTTCTTCGGAAACGGTTATTCCAACAACCTCCGCGCCGTATTTTTCGGCGGCGAATTTTGCGAAAGAACCCCATCCACATCCGATATCAAGAATTTTTTGTCCCTTTTTCATTCCGATTTTACGGCAAACAAGATCCAGCTTCGCATCCTGGGCGTCATTCAAATTGTCCGCTTCCTTCCAATAACCGCAAGTGTAAACCATTCGTTTATCAAGCATTATTTTGTATAAATCGTTTCCAATGTCATAATGTTTTTTCCCGATAATAAAAGCGCGGGACTTGCTTTGAAAATTAAACGCCAATGTTAAAAATCCGTAAAAAAACATACTCAGATTCATCCTCGCTTTTTCGTCAATCTTCGCGACTAGCAGCCGATTAAAAAACTCATCCAAAACATCAGCGTCCCACCAACCGTCCATATAAGACTCGCCTAGACCGAGTGAGCCTTGACTTAAAACCCTTTTATAAAATTTAGGGTTTTTAATCTTAATGTCAAACGGTTCGTTCCCATTAACGGTAATCCCAGCTCCGCTGAGCAAAGATTTTATGATTTTTTCTTCTTTTTTCATTGTTTTATTTTTCTTTTAACGCCGCTTTCGCAAGTTCCTCATCAATAACTTTTTCATACTCACTGAGAGAAACGAGCCCTTTTATAATTCGTCCGTTTACGAAAACGGTCGGTGTTCCGGCCGCTCCGGCCGCAATGGCGTCCTGTGTGTCCTTCTGGACTTCTTTAACATACTCTTTTGAATCCAAGCACTGCTTTAATTTTTCAGCGTCAAGCCCTAAAGAAACGGCTATTCCTGAAAGAGATTTTTCGGTGTACATCAATCCCGGCTTTCCCGAATGAAGAGCGTCGGCGAACTCCCAATATTTTCCCTGCTTGCCAGCGCAATTCGCTCCGCCCGCCGCCAGAATGGAATTTTCTCCCATTGTTATCAAATCTCTGTAAACATATTTAACTTTCCCTGTCTTTACATATTTTTCCATAATCGTCGGCTTTATTTTTTCCTGAAACATTTTACAGAAACGACAGCGGAAGTCCCCAAAATCTATAAGCGTTACAGGGGCATCCGGATTACCGAGAACTGGATCATCATCCGCAGTTATTGCCACTTTCGGAACAGCCGTTCCAGCACTCGCGTTTTCTTTAAGAACTGGCGTTGAATTATTCGCGCTTTGGCTCGGGCGAAATATAACTGCTCCAGAAATAAGCAAACCGGCGGCAAGAATGGCGATTGGTAGAGCATAAGATTGTTTGTTTTGATTTTCCATTTTTTTCTATGTTTTAATTCTCCTTAAAGAGATTTCAACTTCTCAATAAGTTTTTCTTTGTCCACTCCTCCCGACGAGAAAAGTTCCCCTCCTATGACTATTCCAGGAGACGCCATAATCCCGTATTTTTGGACCAACTCCATTCCTTCAGGCGTGGTCATATCTATCTCCTCAACTTCCGCCTTATCGGAAAATTCAGGCATTATTTCATCAAATATTTTTTTGACCGCCTCACAACTGTGGCATCCCGGCATGGTCAAGAATTGAATTTTGTTTTTCATAATTTTTTGTTTTTAAATTTATTATCTGATAATTTTTGTTTTGTTAACTCGACCTATTTTTACTTTTAAATTTATACCAACCGAGCGGAACGATAATCATAAGCAGAAGAACAATCCAAGACCAAGGCGTAGGAATAAAATCGGGTTTTTCCTTATGCTCCTTACTTTCTTTCACTCCGGTTTTTTGAATTTCTCCACCCTTGTTCGCTTTAACCGTTTTGTTACCGCTCTCTCCCTTTTCCACGACTTTGTTGCCTGCGACGATGCTGACGACTTTGTTCCATTCTCTGTGAACAACAGTCCCTTCATACCATGCATGCGAAGTACCCATTATGAATATAATGGCACCAAGCACGATAAGGGCTATTCCTGTCCATTTTTTCACGACGACCGCCTTTTTGGCGATATTGCCAACGGCGTTAACTCCCAGAATTCCAAGAATCGCCAAAAACACCAATGGTGTCGCCCTGCCCACTCCGTGAATAAAGCCGAGCCACCATCCGTTTGCGAGACTTCCAACGACGGCGATATCTCCGAGCAAAACATAAAACAAAGGGTTGGGGCATCCTACTCCTGCGTTGCCGAGAAAAAGTCCAAGGAAGAAAGCTTTCAAATAGTCGCCTCGGTTTTGGATTGATTGCGGAATGGCTCCTCCGAAAGAGGGCATTTTGAATTTTATAAGATTTAATTCAGAAAGTCCGAAAATGAACGCTGCCAACCCGCCGATTATGAATAACACTTTGCTGACCGTTCCCGCCTCACCAATCGCTTGGTCCAAGCCGATGCTTTTTCCAATTAAAGCGACAAAAAATCCGTAAATGGAAAGCGTAATCGCCAAACCCAGACCAAAGAAAACGGACATTAAAAATCCTTTTTTGGGACTTTTACCCATTGCCATCGGAACTATAACAAAGGCGAGAGGAAGAGTGCACGGCAAGACAATCATTGAGAGTCCTACCGCGTAAGCGAAGGCGATATTCGCCGTCTGTCCCGCGCTGGTAAACAGATAAAAAATACCAACCAATAAAACTGAGAACAAAACGAAAGCCGTTAAAATGAGTTTCTTTTTAACGGCACCGTTTATTTGATTGTCCCCGGTTTGGTTCTCCATTTTTATTTACACGCTTATTTTTTCTTTGACAGTTTGTAAATCTGTAAAATTTCTTTCACCGCCTTATCTTTTTCGCCGGACTTTATTTGGTCCACAACATGGGTTGAGAGATGATTTTCCAGAATAAGATCCTCAACTCCGGAAAGAGCGTGACGGGCGGCTGAAGATTGATGAATGATTTTTACACAATACTCTTCCCCATCCACCATTTTTTGAAGGCCCCTTATCTGTCCTTCCAGAATTTTCAATCTTCGCGAAACTTTGTTCTTTATATCCCTCTTCATAATAAACAATTATACCCCCCTGGGGTATAATTGTCCAACTTCAAACTGTGGATAAGTGAATTGCGACTAAACACCACAACTTCCTCCTCCCCCTGCTCGCGCCGGCTCCACCTCCGCCTTTACCTTTCGGTAACCGGAAGCGCTTGAGTAAGAAGACCCCAAAACTTCTTTAGGATCCGCATTCTCCCATTTAATTCCCTTCTTCGCGAGATATTTGGCGATAGTCAAGTAAGTGCTCGGAAACCAATAAGAATTTACCTTGAGCGCCGCTTTATACATTCCTTGCTCGCTCACGCCTTGTGACGCCATCAATTCCAAAAATCCGAGCATCGCCATGCCGTGATTGCAATCTGGAAAATAGGTCGGATTATTGCAACATGGACGGTAAATGTTTTTTGACACTCTCTCAACGAGCGCCTGCTGTTCTTTGGAAAGCGTTATGAATGAATGCGCTGAATAATGGTCCGCTGTCTTTCCTTCCGCGAGTGTCCACCCCCCCGTGGAAGCGAAACGATTGACATTGCCCTGCCCGTATTTAACCATCGGACCTTCCTCAAGGATTTTGTTTTTGTTTCCCAACCCTAAAGCCCAAAGCAAATTAAGAATGGTCCTTGAATTTTCAGCAGTAATTTTAAGATTGCCGTTATTCTCCCCATAGAGAAGTTTTTCCGAGGCGGCATCCATGCCCCCTCGCGGAGAATAAAGGGATTCAAATTTATCCCTGTCAATCACGCCCGCCTCAACCATTTGTTTCCCAAGATTTCCCCATTTGACAGGCAAGACAACGCCGGTGGCGGGAATGACGACTTCCTTTAAATCAACGACCGGCGTCTCTTTGTTGGGATTTTCAACGCGATTTTCAACTTTAACCTTGATATCAAAAAAACGCGTAAAAAGAGCCAGTGACAAAAAAACGACCGCGGCGAGAATTAAGTAGACAATTTGTTTTGTTTTCATATGTTTGTGTTTAAATTATTTTTTCTTTGTCATCTTCTTCTTTGTTTTCAGGCTCCGATTTAGAAGTATCGTTCTTCTCTTTTATCGCCCTGTAAAGAAAAAAAGAGAATAAGAGAATAATAAGGGTTCCCCAGAAGATATTGGGAACTTTCATCAGTATTTCCAGAGCGCTCTGAGACCAGCTGTTCAAGGCATTGCCAATTTTAGCCTGCATTTCAGGAGACCAAAAGGCGTTTCCGGAAAATCCCAAAACAAGTAGTATTGCTCCCATAATCAAGAAGACCGCCGCGGAAAGTAAATTCGTGGAATGAACACGAAGCGTTTTGCCTATGTCACCCTTACTTAAAAATGCCGGCAATTTCACCTCAAGAATTTTCCCTTTTATGAAGCGGGATTGTTCAAGCTTGAATTTGTCGTAATAGTAAGCGGCGATGAAAAGCGGGAAGGTCATTCCGAAAATGTAGGCGAATATGACGATTACGGCTTTCCAGAAAACTCCGGAGAGCACCGCCAGCGTCACGGCTCCGGCAAGCACAGGAGCGCAACAGGATGTGGCGGCGCCAGAAAACATTCCAAGCAGAAAAACAGACTTTGGATGACGAGCGTCAACTCCGGAAACCTTGAATCTTTTCGGCATTGGAATTATGGACATTCCCTTGCCCATAATTGAGAAGACCGCCAAGAGAAGCATAAAGAGTCCGCCAAACACATAGAGCTCCTTATGAAAACTCTTGAAAACATCAGCCAGACCGGCGGCGCCCAAACCGATAGGCAATAACACGACGGCAATTCCCGCAAAGAAAATAAATGTCATTTTTAAAACATTTTTCTTTTCTCTGAACGCGGACGCCAAGTACGCCGGGAGCAAAACCGTAATACAGCATGGGGCGAAAAGCGCGACCATACCAGCAAGGAACGAAGCTATGATTGAAGCGGAAAAAATTATATCCATTCTTTTATGTTTTTATCTGGACACCACGGCGCTGAACCTTACTTCAACTTTCGGGGAAACGGATGAATTTGTTACAAGGTAAATTGACCTCCTTGCCAATCCCACTCCGGCCGGTCCATGGGCCGCTGGATTGAAAATGGCCTCAACCGTGGCAGTTTCTCCCGGAGCGATTGTGATATCCGTCGCTGAAGACAAACCGTGCCCCGGCATACCGAACTTCCCGTACTCTTTCCCTGAGGCATCTTTAATCATTGCGGTTGTGCACATACAAGAGGCAAAAACCTTATTAATGACAATGGGTTCAGTTCCTTCATTCTTGACCTCAAAATTATGCGTAACATCTCCGTCTTTCATTGAAATTTCTCCGAAGTCCCAGTCATTTTTCAAAACGGAAACGGAGCTCACCACAACGGGAGCCTCCTTGACAGGTGTCTTATTTTCCGAACCATTTGACGCCCAAATGACGCCTCCCGCCAAAACGGCGGCACCCACAATCGCTATGACCAAAGTTTTATTTTTTTCTTTCATATTTTTTAATTTTATTATTTTAGTAAAGATTCGCCCTTTCATCTTCTCGCGCAAATTTAACGCTCCAGCCATTATAACAGAAAAAAAATATTTGCAAAGTTTTTTTCAAGACACCCCCATAGGGTATCTGTTCAATGACCCGTCCTTTGTAAAAAAATCAAGGGCAACGGCGTATCATTTAACATTAAACATTCTCAGACTATTTAAAATAACCAGGATGGCGACGCCCGAATCGGCGCCGATGGCATATTCAAGACGAGTGAAGCCAAAAACCGCGGCAACGAGAAAGACGGCTTTCACGGCGAGGGCGGCGGTGATGTTCCACTTGATTGTTCCAAGTGTTTTCCTGCCGAGTTTTATAGCGTACGGAACATTCATAAGGTTGCCGTTCATCAAGGCGACATCCGCGGTTTCAATCGCAGTGTCTGAACCGCCGACCGCCATGGCAATACCGACCGTTGAAGCCACTAACGATGGGGTATCATTTACTCCATCTCCAACCATAGCGACAAAACCAAACCTTTTCTTCAATTCCTCTATTTTTTGCAATTTTTCGTCCGGCAAAAGGGACGCGTGAACTTCATTGATGCTAGTTTCCCGCGCCACGAAATCGGCGGCGCGCTGATTATCCCCTGTAAGCATAACCGTCTCAATGCCCATTCTCGCCAATTTCCCCAGCGCCAACTTCGCCTCCGACCTCAATTTGTCGGATATCGCCAACGCGCCCATCAGTTTCCCATTCTCGCTCACGAGGACGACGGTCTTCCCTTCTTTTTCAAATTTTTCCGTTTTCTCATACGCCTCGCCCCTCAAATTCTCATCCGGCTGAACCAATTTGAAGTTACCTATACAATGCTCAAGATCGTCGCAGACCAGACAAGTCGCCTTCCCTCCTTTGCCGGCGATATGCTCGTACCTATCCATAAGGTGAGGTGTGATTCCCTTTTTTTGAGCAAAATCCAAAATGCTTTTTGAAAGAGGGTGGGACGAAAACTTTTCTATTCCCGCCGCGTCCGCTATAACATCTTCCTCTGAAAAACCGTTAAAAACGGCGATATCGGAAATATAGGGCTCCCCGAGCGTAAGCGTCCTTGTTTTGTCAAACGCCGCGACCTTTATTTTCCCGAGAAGTTCAAGGTATTTGCCACCCTTAATGAGCACTCCCTTCCGCGAGGCGCCGCCTATCGCCGAGGCGATGGAAACGGGAGTGGAGATTACCAAAGCGCACGGACAGGAAATGACCAAAAGCACCAGGGCGCGATACATCCAATCAGAAAAAACCCCGCCGAAAAACAGCGGCGGAATGACGGCAATCAGCGCCGCGCCGATAACCACCGAGGGCGTATAGTATTTGGCAAAAATATCAATGAAAGCTTGGGACGGGGCGCGAGATTTCTGAGCCACCTCAACCATTTTGATTATTTTTGAAAAAGTTGAATCCCCGCTTTCTTTCGCGGTCTCAATCTCCAAATAGCCGTTTCTATTAAGAGTTCCGGCGAAAACATCATCCCCTTCCTTTTTGTCTTTCGGAATAGATTCCCCCGTGATGGACGCCTCGTCCACGGAAGAGCATCCCTTGACGATTTTCCCATCCACCGGGATAAGGTCTCCAGGGCGGACAATCACGACATCCCCCACTTTCACTTCCTCAACCGAAACTTTCTCTCCATTTTCCAAAATGGCGGTTTGGGGTGATTTTTTAATAAGCGTTTCAACCGCTCTTCGCGACCGCTCAATGCCGAATTCTTCAAATGCTTCCGCCAAAGAAAAGAAAAAAACCACGGCGGCGGCCTCCGCCGACTGGTTAATGTAAACGGCCCCCATTGCCGCCACGACAACGAGAAAATTAATGTTGAGAAATCTCTGCTTAAGAATACCCTTGACCGCTCCAGAAAATACATAATAACCGCCCAAGAAAATTGAAATGTAATAAAAAATTTCAGCGGAGGGAGCGTCTTTCATCACCCATGAAAAAAACAACCCAATTAAAAGAGCCCCTCCTGAAATACCGGTTAAAACTTTCTCCCAATCCCAATTCCACTTCCAAATAGAAATTATTTTTTTCATAACAAACTTAAATTATATTATAGCAAACATCGCCACAAACAAAAAACCCGCCAACGGCGGGGTTTTTTGTTTAAGTTGCTGTTGTATTATTCCACTCGGTTAACGTTCACGGCATTCGGTCCCTTAGGTCCGTCAACCAACTCAAACGTAACTTTGTCGCCTTCCTTAAGATCGTCATATTGAACGTTCTTAAGTTCTCTGGCGTGGAAAAAAACATCGCTATCAGAGCCTTCAACGGCAATGAAACCAAACCCGCGATCTGTGAGCCTGGCGATAGTTCCTTCTTGCATATTTTTGTGTGATTAGAGAAATAAGCCAATAAAAACTCAAACCTTGGACACTGCGACGACCTATTCCTCTAACAGCTCCGATTTGATTGTCTCCATGATACTATGGTCAAATGCAAATGTCAATACATTCGCATCAAATCATCTAAAATGACACCGTAAGCCCATCGGTTAAATCATTTAAAA
>CAYWCU010000014.1:0-31460 GCA_964456855.1 uncultured Candidatus Saccharibacteria bacterium
CTCATTTCTCTTCTTTTTAGAAGAGTGCCATATGTTAGTGAACTTGTGCACCCGCCGGAAGGGGAAATGCTTCCATTCACTCAGAGTCTGTCTATCTTCCAGACCCCCGAAGAATAAAGAACAAGGACGATGGAAATGGGTTCGTAAATCATAAACACTTTTTTATCAGCGGAATAATCTCCCTTTGAAAGCAATGATTGTTTCAGGACAAGCAAAAACGAAGACAATTCTCCTCCTTTTTTCATATTTGTCAAAACGGCTCTCCATTTTTCCCGCCTTTGCGGAACAAAATATTTTACGGCTGTTTCGCGCTCTTCTTTTTCAATGGCATTAATAAACATTGCGAGAGTTTCTCGCGGAGCGGAACCTCCGTAGTTGTCTTCCGCGACTATGTTGACGCGTTCAACAATTCCTCCGTTCAAATTAGCAACATAGGCAAGCAGTAAAATTCCTCCCAAAATGGCAAGAGAGAAACCGATTGAAGTTTTTAAAAATGTTTTATTGAAATACTTCATAGGCATCCGTTTAAAATTATTCGGGTCGCTCAAATCAAGTCCGAGATTTTTAATCGTCAATGTTCTCCGCCGTGAAATATCGTCTAATTCACCGAAGGGACAGAAGAGGATGCTTCTTCGCCTCCGCAACCATCTTTGGGCAAACCAACCTCGTTCAGAGAACAGGTTCCCATTTCGGGGAGGGCTTCTCCGTGTTCGCTTTCCAGAGTCGGCGCGACGACCTCCGGAGCTTGAATCTTCGTCTTGGAATAAAGGATGTAAGCGCCCACGACAAGGGTGAACAAAATGACAAGGGCGATGAATATCTTTCTCATAGCTTTAATTCTATCAAAATTTTTTCAAAAAACAAAATCGGAAAATTTCCGTAAAAGCAAAAACCCCGCTTAAAGCGGGGTTTTTGCTTTTAGCCATTTCTTAACCGAGGTTAAGAAATCACAAGGAGGCTAATGTTAGTTACTGAGCGTGTATGAGTCAGTTGGAATTCCAGGAAGCTTGTAGTCACCAAACCAGTCCGAAGTGGTCAAGTCGTGACTTGACGCTGACTTGTCGGACCAGATGAATGAACCCAAACCTGTCGAGTAAGCGGCAGGAGTACCCCATGAGGACTCGTTGGTCGCAATTGAGGTATACACATAACCGTTAGCACCAACTCCATCAATACTCGCTTTCAAACTGTAAGTCTTGGTTTCACCGGCTCCAATCTCCTGCTCATCGCTAGCGACAAACAGGATTGTTTTTGCGACGGAGTCCAATGTCGGAGTTCCGGTGGGAACCTCAGTGGTTCCATCGTAAAGAGCGATATTGGTCAACAAAATGCCAGAAGAAGTGCCGTAGTTGAACAGCATTTCCTTCCAGGAGATTGTTCCGGTCGCGTCAGCGGTTACGGTAAACTTACCAATGGTTTTTGTTCCGGCAGAAAGTGTATCAGACGTTGTCTGCATAGCAAGCGTAGGAACGGTTTTCACGACATACTGATCGTTTCCGGTGAGACTGGATGGATAAGCGGTAGTCGTTGAACCTTGGGTATTCTTCACCCTGTAACCGTTCAAGGTAACTTTCACATCGTTGCCAGTGGAAGCGTATCCCACTCCAACTCCAGAAAGTTTCAAGTAAACATCCAAAACTTTGTCGGAATTAGCCGGAACTTCAAAGGTGAATCCAGTTGAAGTGGCGTATCTTCCGTCAAACGGCTGGGACTTGAGAACTGTTGAACCGTCTTTGAGAATAACTTCTTCAATGACGGCCTCCGAGTTGGCAGGAACGTAAACTCCAACCTTGTCAACAGTGTAGGTTTCATTCGTAGCGGTGAATTTGAACGCCGCAACTTTTACCGTGTTATTCGCGACATTAAGCGCGATAGCAGGCGTGGAAGCGTCAACCGCGACAGCGAATGTGCCTACTCCGGCGATAATCGTCTGTCCAGTAACATCTCCGGTGTTGATTGCCTGCGAAGACGACACTGTTGTTCCGATAAACTTGGCCTTGGTAACGATGGTGGCTCCGGAATTCATCGCCGAGGCGAGATCCGCGTAAACCGCCACGCTCCAGGTGGTGTTTGCCGGGATGGTCTTGTTGATTGACCAGGTAAGGTTAGTCGCTCCCGCTGATTTAACGGCGGAAGTGGTTCCTCCGTAAACAAGGTAGATGTCCGTCAAGTCGGTGGAGGTCGCAAGACCGGAACCGACAATCGTGAGGTCAATCTCGTTCAAGTTTACATCCTCAGTTTCGTCAGCGGTCAATCGGTATTCACCGATTTTGTAAGCTGTCTGAGGAACAACGGCGGTCTGATCCGCGTAAGCGGAGTATTTGGCAAGCGCCATACTTCCGGTTACAACAGTTACGGTGTTGCCCGCCTTTTCAGAGTTTGCAATGTAGCCGAGCGAGGTCTTCTGCTGGATGTTGGAAGAACCGGCAGCGATATACACTTTCAAAGTGTCGTTGGCTACCAATTCGTTTCCGTTTCCAGAAGAATTCAAACCGTAAGTGTCGGCGCGAACCTCAAGGGTAACCGGGGATCCCGGTTTTACGATAAGGGACGAACCGAGGTTGAACGTGGTGGTAGCAGCTCCATACATAGTAAGATTTTTGGTGCTTCCCACCTGAACTCCGTCGGCGTAAAGTGCACCGTTGCGGATTTTCACAACGCCAGTGTTGGAAGAACCAACCGTCACGCCAAGGGATTCAATCTTCAAAGGTTCTCCGGCGGCCTTCAATCTGAATTTCGCCAAAACAACATTTGAATCATCAAGCTTGATGTTCGCGGAAGGCGAATCGTCAGTCTTGGTGATTGTGATTGTTCCGGAAGCAATGTCCTGCTGTCCCGACGCGCGAGCCGAGAAAGAATTGGAACCAACTTCCGCGAGAACATTTCGTTGATAGTCCTTGTCGGTGGCTTCAACATCAGCGGCTTGTCTGAGCGAGAATTTGAAATTCCTGCCCGATCCGCCAATAATGTCGCCAACCATTTTGATTACTCTGTTTCCGGTTTTAAGTTCAACCGGATTGGAGACCAAATCAAAAGTAACGTATCCGTTGTTATCGTATTGCGCAACAGCGTTACCTGCCTGGATACCGTCAACATAAAGACGGAAATTTCCGAGGTCTCCTTCTTGAACAGAACCAATCATTCTCAAGCGAAGAGATTTCAAGTAAACAGAACGCGTAACGATATTCGCGGTGTTCTGCCACATTACGTAATCATCCTGCGGCTCCAAGCTGGAGTTCGCGGAAGGCGTGGTTGTGGTGTCAAATTGAACTGAAGCGAGAGTCATGTGAGCGATTGAATGTATGCTGCCTTCAATCGGGAAGACACCTTCAACATCCGCGGTCGCCACAACTCCTGTAAGGGAAACTCCGACAGTTTCTCCGTTTGAACCGAGTAAGATGTCGGACTTGACGGCAATCGTCTTGCTTCCTCCAGCGGGAATCGTAACGATTCCTGTGGAATCGTTAAAAGTGATAACTCCAGAAGAAACAGTCGCGGCGTCAGTCAATCTTGTCGCTCCGTCAAAGAGGTAGACATTCGCCAACGTCGCGTCGGCAGAAATGCCCGTTCTCTTTAGAGTAACTTTCGTAACCTTGACATCTTCCGAAGTCGGGTTAACGAGAGCGTATTCCGCCAAGTCGGCAATCGCCTGATTATCTATAAGAGTGGACGGGGCGGGGCTACTGGAAGCCAATCCTACAGTGAGGGCGGTTCCAGTGGCTACGGTTCCGTTACCGTTTCCGTTACCGTTTCCGTTTCCGTTTCCGTTATCTTTGCACTCTCCATATAAATCATTCAACTTGGCGCGCGTCATTGAACCGACGTAGCCGGTTCCGGCGCTAAGTCCGACCGGGGTCAAAACTTCAGAAGCGTATTTGTCCTGAAATTTGACAACGGCCTGTTTGGTCAATGAACCGAAATATTCGGTTTCATTTCCCTTTGAACCAACACCGCTTTCAGCGACGATGGTGTCCGAGTCGGAGTTAAGAACAACTTGAAGGTTCTTAACATCAACTCCGGTGTCTCCTTGCGACAAGTTAGCCGCAAAAGTGTAACCGCAAGCTTCTCCCGATTCGGTCGGCGCCGGCGCAGGAGTGCCGCCTTCCAGCGAAACTCTCACGTTGGTAATGGTTGCCTGATCCGCTCCGAAAGATTCAAGTAATGAAACAATTGAATCCACCTGAGAAGAAGTCAGAGCCGCCCGGGCCGGAGCCGCGGTTCCAAGCAATGCCACCGCCATCATCAATCCGACGAAAGCGAAAGCGACTTTGCCTATTTTAGATCTGTAAAAACTACTCATAATTTTTTGCTTAAATAATAATTTTGCTTTCTTTCAATCTGATCAGGTTATAAAGATCAGATTGACGAACAAACAAAATTACCGTATGCCCAGATAATCCGATTTCGACTTCATCGGTTAATTCCGGACAATTAAATTAATTCAGTCGACCTGATAAAAAATTTTATCGACCTTATTAATGATTCTAAATCGACCTGAAACGGAATTTGATCCATTTCAACTCTTGATAACATTATAAGCGTTATAAGCAATCCTGCCAAATGAAATTGTGGATAACTCAACCGTTAAAAAAAGGCCGCTGATGACATTATCTTGATTCGCCAATAATGCTATAAATTAGATGGGGAAAAGTCAACAAAAATAAAAAACAAGACATTGTCTTGTTTTGATGTCAACGCGAAAAAAAATTGAGTTTTAGAAAAAATCAAGCAAGCTCATATTTCCTCCATCGTTTTTCTCCTTCCGCCACCAGCTTTCCGGATCGCACCAAATCAAGCAGATATCTCTGCACCGTCTTTTCACTGACGCCCTCAAAAATGGAAGCGATTTCTTTGACGGTTTTTTTCCCGTTTCCGTTAAGAAAAGAAACTATTTTGTTTTTTCGCTCGTTGAAACCTCCGGGAAGGGGGTTCGTTCTCTTCCCTATAAAATTTCTTTCTCCCGTCTTTCGCGGAGAGGGGGCGCTCTTGAGGGCGGGGGTTTCCGGACGCGTCATACTCCCGAAAGAAAAACCGAAGTCGGGTCCGAGCAAATATTTTCTTTCCGTAGAGAGTCCGTTTCTTTCCCCTTCCAAAAAACTCTTCAAGGAAAGATACTCCTTTTTAAGGACATCAAAGTTAAGGGCGAGAACGCTTCCTTCAACGGAAGCCAATTCAAGCGAACAAACAACGAGTGATATGGAGTCCAAGACTCCGTCAATTCCCGGCGCCGTTCTAACGGACATTTTTCCTGAATGTATAACGGACATCAAACTGACGCATACATCAAGGGCGTTATTCCTCAATGTCCATTTAAGCGGTTCCTTGTCCGTGTAGAGATCCGTTACTTTGTAGAGGACTCCCGTGAGTTTCCGCACCTTCCCCAACAATGAATCATATACGACTCCCCTTTCTTTCTCAGTGTCCGTTAAGGAATCCGTCAAATTGTCCATTACTTTATTTTTGTCCATTAGCAATACATTGTAATCAAAAAAAATAAAAAGTCAAAAAAATCAGAATCCGGAGCGGTTTGTCCGTTGAAAAGCCCGAATTGAAAATGCCCGGCAAATACCAAAAAGAAAAAAAATATTGTATAATGAACGCAATGGCAAAAAAAAAATCAACGAAAAAAAATATCTCTCGGGAAAAATGGCGCGATAATCTCAAGGAGGAAACAAAACATTCAATCCTCGCTATTTTTTTCCTCGCCGGAGCCCTGTTTTTCACCCTCGCCTCTTTTGGAAAAGCCGGCTTGATTGGCTCTTCCATTTATGATTTTCTGAGAATGCTTTTTGGGGCGGGATTTTTCCTCGCTCCCGTCGCTCTTTTTCTGGCGGCAATCTCTTTGGTCAGTTCTTTTCGTCCCAATTTTCTTTCAAACGCGCTTGTGGGAATGACGCTTTTTCTTGTATCCGGACTCGGAGCGACTGAGGTGATGTTCGGAGAAAAAACGGGGGGTTACATCGGCTACGCGATTTCATGGCCACTTATAAAATTATTTGATTTTTGGGTAAGTTTGATAATTTTAACGGCTCTCTTCATCATCTCTTTTTTGATAATATTCAACACTTCCATTAAAATAAAAATTCAAAAGAAAACGGCGTTGGAAAAAATTTCAGAGGAGGAAAAAGAAAGAGAAAAAAACGCGGGAGAAAAGAGTTCGGCGAATGAAGAAAAAAAGGATGAAAATTCAAAAGGTGTCGGAGAGAAGGTAATCGCCGGAGCGAAGGAAGTTATGGAAGAAATAAAAGAAGCTGCGTTGGGAAAATCAAAAACTTCTCCCAAGAAAGAAAAAGAAGAAGAGACGGAAATTGAAATTGAAAAAATAAAAAATGTCGCTAATTTTGTCCGCCCTCCGATAGAACTTCTGTCGGGCGACAAAGGAAAACCGTCAAGCGGAGACATTAAAGCGAGCGCCAACATTATCAAGAGGACTTTGCAAAATTTCGGCATTGAAGTTGAAATGGGAGAAATCAATGTCGGTCCTTCGGTTACGCAATTCACGCTCAAGCCGGCGGAGGGAATAAAACTTTCGCGGATACTGGCACTTCAAAACGATCTCTCCATGGCGCTCGCCGCGCACCCTATAAGAATAGAAGCGCCGATTCCCGGAAGACCTTTGGTGGGAATAGAAATACCGAACAGCGCCAAAACAATCGTCGGACTGTCCGCTCTTTTTTCAACGGAAGAATTCAAAAAGGCGACCCCTTCCCTTCTACTCTCCCTCGGCAGAGATGTTTCCGGAAAGCCAATGTTCGCAAATCTGAGCAAAATGCCTCACCTCCTTATCGCCGGAGCAACCGGATCGGGAAAATCAATATGCATTCATACCGTCATAACAAGTTTGCTTTACCGCAACTCTCCCGAGACATTACGTTTCATAATGATAGACCCGAAACGCGTGGAACTTTCCGTTTACGATAAAATTCCTCATATGATGACGCCGGTCATCACTGAGCCGAAAAAAGCCATTCTCGCGCTCAAATGGGCGTGCAAAGAAATGGAAAAGAGATACGAAATTCTTTTAAAGGCGGAGGTGAGAGATATAGACTCCTACCATAAAAAATCTGCGTCAGAAGAAAATCCAATGCCCTATTTGGTCATCATCATAGATGAACTTGCGGACATAATGGCGACATACCCGCGAGAAATGGAAGCATCCATCGTTCGGCTCGCCCAGATGTCGCGAGCGGTGGGAATCCATTTGATTGTTTCCACCCAACGCCCGTCCGTTGAGGTTATCACCGGGTTGATTAAAGCGAACATAACCTCAAGAATAGCTCTGCAGGTCGCTTCGCAAATTGATTCCCGAACAATTTTGGATATGTCCGGCGCGGAGAAACTGCTCGGCAAAGGAGATATGCTCTTTCTCGCCGGAGACACCGCCAAACCCAAAAGAATTCAGGGTCCGTTTATTTCAGAAAAAGAGATACAGCGAGTCGCAAAATATCTGTCAGAGGAATATAAAAACCTTGATATGGAAAACCAAGGAGAGGATGGCACAGACGACAAGGAATCAATCGGCGACATTCTCAAGAATGAGAATGATCCTGAAAATCGGAGAGTGGCTGGACAGCCCCCTCTTAAACTGAATCTTGATGAAATGGAGGACGAAGGAGATGAGCTTTACGAGGACGCCCGAGAAATGGTCATTAAAACGGGAAAGGCTTCTTCTTCTTATCTTCAAAGAAGGCTAAGGATAGGATATTCCAGAGCCGCCCGTTTGCTGGACATTCTTGAGGAAAGGGGCGTGGTGGGTCCGGCGCGCGGGGCAAAACCGAGAGAAGTATATATAAAGGAAGGCGAGGACGAACATTATGAGGATTATGAAGAAAATAAGGTTGATTTCTAGCATCGCGCGAGATTTCCAACCGGAATGATTTCGGGTTGGCTCCGCCACGCCGTCAATTCCGTAAAAAAAATGAATAAAAAAATAAACTTTTTGTTAAAGTTCGGGGTCATTTTCATTTTAGTGGCGGGTTTCGCCTTTTACGGACTTTATAAAGCCGAGGTTTTTCGCGAAGGACCGGAGATTACCGTCAATGAACCGCAAGACGGGCAGACTGTCAAAAATTCTTTCGCGGAGGTTTCAGGGTCGGCGAAAAATATCTCATCAATCAGCCTTGACGGAAGACCGATTTTCACCGATGAAAAGGGATTTTTCAAAGAAAATTTGCTCTTGGCAAAGGGATACAATATAATAGAAGTGCAAGCGGTTGATAAGTTTGGAAAAAAGGTTGAAAAAATAATAAGGGTGGTATTAAAATAATTTTTAATTTTAAGTTTTATGAAAACAAAAGAAAAAAAAGAAGCGAGAAAAACGAACACAGGCGTGGAAAACGCCATAAACGAAATTCAGGCGAAATACGGGGAAGGAGCGATAATGAAACTTGGAGACGCCAGAAGGGTTGATGTTGACACAATTTCCACGGGATCGCTAAGTTTGGATATGGCACTCGGAGTTGAAGGGGTTCCGCGCGGGAGAATTATTGAAGTGTTCGGAACGGAATCGTCCGGAAAGACAACACTTACTCTGCACATTATCGCCCAGGCGCAGAAAAAAGGAGGGCTCTGCGCTTTTGTGGACGCGGAACACGCCTTGGACCCGGAATACGCCAAAAAAATAGGCGTTAAGATAAACGATTTATTGATATCCCAACCGGACACCGGCGAGCAGGCGCTTGAAATTGTGGAAAGTTTGGTCCGCTCCGGAGGAATTGATGTGATTGTCATTGACTCGGTCGCCGCTCTGACTCCCAGAGATGAAATAGAGGGAGAAATGGGAGCTCATCATGTGGGGAAACAGGCTCGTCTTATGTCTCAAGCTCTGAGAAAATTAACGGCAATTGTCGGCAAAGGAGAAACGGTGGTTATTTTCATCAATCAAATCAGAATGCAAATAGGCGTCTTCTTCGGAAATCCGGAAACGACTCCCGGAGGAAAGGCTTTGAAATTTTACTCATCGGTGCGAATTGATATGCGCCGGGCGGCGCAAATTAAAAAAGGGGATGTAACCATCGGGAACCGGGTGCGATCAAAGGTGGTTAAAAACAAAGTAGCCGCTCCTTTCAAAACGGCTGAATTTGACATTCTCTACAACGAAGGAATTTCCTACGAGGGCGACGTTCTTAATCTCGCCGAAAAACACGGAATTATTAAGAAAGCGGGCGCTTCATATTCTTATGACGGACAATCATTGGGAAGAGGTTATGACAACGCCAGAATTTTCCTCAAAGAGAATCCGAAAACAACGAAAGAAATCGTGAAAAAAATAAGAGAGGTGGTAAAAGAGGAGAAGTAATTTTATCTCCAGAAGAAAGAAAAACGGCTTTCGCCCCGAAAAATCTCTAAACAAAAAACACCCCGCGGGGTGTTTTTTGTCAATTTCTCCGAAAGATAAAATTATCTTGAAACGGAAATTGAAGAGGTGTCCTCCGCCTCGCAAGCCCCAATCTTAATCGTTCCGTTGCTGTTCTTTTGCATATAATATCCGGTGAGCGCGGAAGTCCATGTTCCCGCCCCGTCCGGACTTACCGGCAAGGACGCGAGATACCCATCGGTAACGAGTCCTTTAAGATTGACGCAACTGCTAGTCGTGGCGACAGCGGTGCAACCGATGTTGCAACCTGTGACGGTATCGGCGTCGCTAATCATATAATTCCAAGACGAAGTGGCATTGGTGATGGAAGCCAAATAAGAGCCTCCATTGTCAACCTGGTCAATTTTAACGGCACTCAAAACAGCCGTCACATCTCCCCACCTGCTTGAATCTCTGGCGTCCTTAAACCTGGTCAAAGGATCAAGAGCGACAAAAGCCACAGCCGCCAAAATCGCGATGATGGCGATGACGATGAGCAACTCAATAAGAGTGAAACCGCCTTTCTCTTTGTATTTTTTTATTTTAATCATTTTTTATTTTAATTTTTATTACTTATTTCGACCTTGTTTTTTCTCTTCCTTTTATTTTATAGCATTTCAATAAATCAAACAAGTCAAAAAGTGAACAACATAAAAAGATGCCCCTAAAACGCTTATCTGGTAACGGAAATTGACGGGGTATTCTCAGCCTCGCAAGCGCCAACAGTCAAGGATCCGTTGGTGTTGCTCTTAAGATAATATCCCGTGTAAGTTGATGTCCAGCTTCCGGTCCCGTTCGGACTGACGGGAAGTTCTCCGAGATAACCGTCCGTAACAAGCCCTTTTAAATTAACGCAGTCGTCCACTCCGAGTACGGGCGAACAATTAGTGTTGCAACCGACGGTCGTGCTCGCGTTGCCAATCATATATCCATTTCCGGAAGTAAGACCGGCGCCCAAAGTGTCGGTCTGCGAACCGTAAAGCTTATACCCGTTATGGTCCACTTGATACATATTAAGGGCATCGGAAATATTTCTCACAGCCGACCATCTCTTGGCATCGCGGGAATCTTTAAATCTTGTCAGCGGATCCAACGCGACCAAAACGACTGAAGCCAAAATTGCAATAATAGCGATGACGATGAGCAACTCAATAAGAGTGAAACCGCCTTTCTCTTTATTTTTTTTTATTTTAATCATTTTTTATTTTTGAGCGTATCGGGAAGCAATCCACCCCTCGGTATTGCCATCCACTTTTATTTTATACCAACCGCTCTTTTCTTCCAACAACTCATAATCGTTTCCCGGATAAACCTTGCCTATCTTTGAGTAGCCCGTTCCCGGACCTTTACGGACATTGAGCCACCCCGTGGGGGTTTTCTTGACTGTTATTTTGGGTATTTCTTCCGCCGCTTTTTTCTCGGCTTCAAGCCTCGCTTTTTTTTCTTCTTCTTTTTTCACTCTCTCACTTTTGATTTTTTGCAACATCTTTACCGCTTCCGCCTTGGACTTTGCCGCTTCTTCAATCCGCTTTTTTTCGCGTTGGCGGTAGTAATAAACGGACGAACCGGCAATGAGCAAGATAAGAAAAATGGAAATCGCGGTAATGAGCCTTTTTTTCATTCGGCCGGCCGGTTTCCAATCATCCAATGAAAGCGATGTCTTGCCTTTTTTCCCGAGAAATTCAGTGTTCTTTTTTTTAAATTCTCTTTCTTCAAATTTTTTCTTCTCCTCCTCTCCCATCTCATCACTGAAAATTATGGCGGGATCAGTTTCACCCCATTTCGGTTCAATTCCTCTGAGAGCGAGGCCGGATGCCTCCACATAAACCAAAGGAATATCGCTTTTGAACAACGCAGGTTTCCCAATCCTCACGGGAATTCCCAGATTTGTTTCCATATAATCAGCCAGTCCCTTTAATTTAGCCGATCCGCCGACGAGAACCACCTCTTTGACGCCTTCCCCTGTTTCTTTTTTGAAATAATCAAGTGTCGTCTTGATGTCTTCCACCATAGGAAACAAGATTTTTGTCAGGGTGAAAAAAATTCTTTCGCCCGGCTGAGACAACCCTATTTCTCTTTTTAATTTTTCAGCCTCTCCTTCGTCTTTGCCCAAAACTTTCGCTATTTCTTTTGTGAACGAATTTCCCGCGATGTTGTTGCTGTAAGCATACCAAAGTCCGTTTTTACCAAAAATGGCAATATGAGTCGTATTGGTTCCAACATCAATCACGCAAATGGGTTTTTCCGGTCGTTCGGGAAAAAGTCCGCGGAAGATGGCAAGCGATTCAACATCAAAAACATTCGCCTCAATGCCCAATCCACTGAAGAAATCAAACCATTCTGTCGCCACACCCCTGCTTGACGCCACCAAGAGAACTTCGGTTTTGCCATTTACCGGAAGAAATGCCTTGTAAGCAAAAAGAAGGTCCTCTTTTTTTAACGGAATATTTTCTTGGGCCTCTTTTAAAATAATGGATTCCCTGCCACTCTTTTCGTGTTCGGTGATATAGAAACTGTGAATGTAAACTTGACACTCGGGTAAACCGAAAACCGCCTTCCTCGTGATAATGGGATGTGGCTTTGCCGTTTGAAGACATTTTTTGAGCGCCTCCGTCAATTTCTCCTTATCCTTGACGCGTCCGTTTTCCACTATTCCCGGATTCAAAAAGACCCTTCCTTTACTCCAAAGTTTCACCCCCTCTCGGTCTTTTAAAATTTCAACGACTTCTATTGTATGGTCGGCGATGTCTATTCCGACCGACCGTTTTGTAAATAAATTTAACATAAATTCTCAGTCACTTTTTTCCTCCCAAGAATTGACTGTAATGAGAGGGATAGTATCAGCCGACAAAGTGATATTCGCCTCTATTTTTTTGTAATAATTCCCCGTGGTGCTGGCGGTAACGATAACATCTCTGACATTCCCGTTTGCCGATACATTTATTATACACGAACCGTTTCTTGTTGTAAGGTTCTCTCCCGAATATGCGGTGTCAAGGCGAATTCTTCTGAAACCCTCTTCCACGCATCCGTCAGCTATTCCAAGCGTCTCCGCCCCTTTTTGGGAAACATAACCCATATCAAGTTCTCCGAGTCCAAGCAAAGAAGCGTTGTATGCCATAATCAAAGTGGCGGCCGAAATGATAATAATGGTCAAAAGAGCGGCAATGCCGGATTGGCAATTAACCTTTGGCGAGCCGAGGTTTAAAGTTGAAAGTTTAAAGTTGAAAGTTTTGGCATCAAAAAAATTCTTCAAAAATTTTTGACCAACATTAACTTCAACTTTTAATTTTGTTTTTTCTTTTTTCATATTCAAAATATTAATATCATCGTCTTACACCGACCGCCGTGCGAAAACTTTGTGAATAATCGTATTCAACATTGGTCCCGATATTGTCATATTCAGCCGTTACGTCAAGGCGGACATTATCCTTTGAGCTTGAACCGGTGAGGTTGGTGAAAACGAGATTGGTAATCTTTACTTTGTTTGAAGTAATGGAAAGAGAATTTTTCTTTGCGTCGGAATAAGAAACGGGGGCTTCAAAAGCGAGGAAAGCCATTGTTTCGCTTGTGTGCGCCCTTTCCGAATCAGCCACTTGATCCTCTTCAACATGAAAACCCGCCTGCGCCGGAGAATTGGAGCATGTAACACTCCAACCTCCGTTGGCTCCGTCCATTTCCTCTTGAAAACCGAGAACGAGCGGTGAATTTGCGTATGTGTTTTGATAATTGAAAGTGTAACATCCGTTGTCATGCCCCAAGACGCTGTCACTCGTGCGGTATGTTTCCAAAGGTATTCCTCCCGAGGTTGTGGTGGCATTCATAGTCATGGCAATCCAGCCGATGGTTTCAGTCCCGTGACTCGTCGCCGCTTCAGCGGCATTAAGGGCGATACGCATTCCGCCGATAGTGGGCGGATTCCAGCGTCCGCTGGGACTGCTCACATAAGTTGTAATCCAGGCGGGGTCATTGTAAGTCATAACTTGATGGAGAACAATGGGGTCGGCGGTAAATGCCTGTGAAAAAGTTTTCAAATCATAAAGCCATCCTCCCCCGCTGGAGCCAGTCGTGTTGGTGTCATATTTGTTCGCTTCAACCAAGACTCCGTTTATGTTCCAAACTCCCTTTTCAATGACGAAATAAGTAATTGTATCAGAGGCGAGATTGCTCCCGCTCGGATTCTGCAAACGAACCTCAAACCCGGTGGAAGAAGCATTCTTTATTCTGACTGATGCCGGAAGTGTATTGTTTAATTCTTGATACGACGCCACGATAACCGGATTGATGTAATTATTTTGGAACGCGACTGTTTTCCAATTTTCATCCGTTGAAACCGAACCAATCTCAAATTGGAGAGGAACTGAAGAAGTTCCTTCAATGATTCTCAAAGCACCGTCAGCGCCACTTAAATCAATGATTGTCGGATTGAGGGAACTCTTTGTCATAGAAAGAGACAATCTTCCGGGGTTAATCCCGAAGGTTGAAGAATTAAAGTTGATTCCGTCGGCTGAGCGAATTTTTTGGCTTATCATTTCAAGAGCCATTCTCGTATTCGCCTGAACCTCTTGAACGACATAGGTTTTGTTCCTTGATCCCGACACGGAAACACTGAAAAGAACAAAGGCAATCGCAATCATGCCGAGAATGGCGATATAGATAATGGTTTCTATCAGAGTAAACCCGGCGCCACAAAAGGGTATTGCGCTTCTTTGGGCTCGCGAACCGGGGAACAAAAAATCGCGGACAGTGGCAAATGTGCGGCGCGGGAGATTGTTCATAAAAACGCCTTTATTGATGCCATTTTTGAATAGCCGGGCAAACCCCTCCGACCTGCGACGAAAGTTGGGAGTTACGGCATTAAAAAACTTTTTCAAAAATTTTTGATGCGTTTCAAATTTTAATTTTGTTTTTTCTTTTTTCATTCCAATTAAAATATCAAATGGTTAATTGCCTCATTTCCATTTATAATTCACTCTGCTTTCTTCCAAGACGGGAGTGCTCATTCCGTCACCCGTAAGTGTTGCCCTGTATCGGACCCATTGGTTGTCATTCAAGTCAACGGGGACAAGCGAGCCGGTGGATGTGGCAAAATAAGTTCCGGCTCCATCCGCTCCATACCAATCCGTCCAAGTTCCCGGTGAACCGCCCGAATCCGGAGCGGCACTTAATTCAAATTTTATTCCGCACGCAGGACTGCAAGAAGGAACCGTTTCATCCCATCCCATAACCTGAATTTTTGAAGGGGCTCCGGTGTCAAAAGCGGAAGAAGTGATAATTCCTTTGGTAATCAGCAATTTTATGATAACACTGTTCCCCGCCGCCCATGCTTGAAAAGGACTTAGCATCGCGACTGTCCGGAGAGTAGCCGATGTCGGAGAAGAAGCGGCTACCCAGATTGTTCCGTTCCATAAATAAATATCTCCCCCGCTTCCCACAACCCAACCATCATTGGTATCGGACATAAAAACGGAATACCAAGTTTGGGAGCCGGTGTCCGTAAAAAGCGTCCAGCTTGAGCCGTCCCAATGATAAATTTCTCCGTAATTTCCGACGACCCAGCCGTCCGTGGCGGAAACCATTTTTATTGAATACCAAGTTTGGAAGCCTGTGTCCGTGAATTGTGTCCAGGATGTTCCGTCGTAATGATATATTTTTCCTGAATTGCCAACAACCCAACCGTCCGTGGCGGAAAGTATATCAATTGCATACCAAGTTTGGAAGCCTGTGTCCGTGAATTGTGTCCAGGATGTTCCGTCGTAATGATATATTTTCCCGCTACTTCCGACAACCCAACCGTCCGTGGCGGAAACCATATCTATTGAATACCAAGTTTGGCGTCCGCTGTCCGTGAAATAATTCCAAGAGGTTCCATCCCAATGGTAAATTTGTCCACTGCTTCCGACAACCCAACCGTCCGTGGCGGAAACCATATCTATTGAATACCAAGTTTGGGAGCCAGTGTCCGTGAACTCGGACCAATTTGTTCCGTCGTAATGGAGAATCTTTCCGCCACTGCCCACCGCCCAGATATCCGAAGGGGAAACGACGCTGATACCGCGTATTGTTTGGGAAACAGCCGAATTGTAAATAATGGTAATTTCGTCAAATGAAGGAGTTTCCGTTGGAAGATTTCCCCTCGTCAAAGAGGCGCGATACTGGAAATATCTTCCGTCTGGAGAAGAGATTGAAGAAGATTGAGAGTTCGTCAATTCTGAACTCCAAGAAGACCAACTTCCGTCAGGAGTCGGGGTGTTCCCTGTCCGGGTGGCTATGGTAACATCAGAACCGGCTGGCAAGACATCCGTCCAGTAAAGAGAATTCCAAGTCGTGGTGGAACTTCCACCGTCAAAAATTCTTGAAGAAAAAGTCCCGGAAGATTTGTAAAAATTCGCGTATTCAAAGATGCTTCCTCCACTCCCCACCAGCCAGCCTTCCGTTGAAGAAAGCATTAAAACCGAATACCAAGTTTGGGAACCGGTGTCCGTGAACAATGTCCAAGAGGTTCCATCCCAATGATAAATTTCTCCGTAATTACCGACAACCCAACCGTCCGTGGCGGAAACCATATCAATTGCATACCAAGTTTGGGAACCGGTGTCCGTGAATTGAGACCATGTTGAGCCGTCGTAATGATATATTTTTCCATAATTTCCAACAACCCAACCATCCGTGGCGGAAACCATATTTATCGCATACCAAGTTTCACTGCCTGTGTCCGTAAAAAGCGTCCAGCTTGAGCCGTCCCAATGATAAATTTCTCCGTAATTTCCGACGACCCAGCCGTCCGTGGCGGAAACCATTTTTATTGAATACCAAGTTTGGAAGCCTGTGTCCGTGAATTGTGTCCAGGATGTTCCGTCGTAATGATATATTTTCCCGCTACTTCCGACAACCCAACCGTCCGTGGCGGAAACCATATCTATTGAATACCAAGTTTGGGAGCCAGTGTCCGTGAACTCGGACCAATTTGTTCCGTCGTAATGGAGAATCTTTCCGCCACTGCCCACCGCCCAGATATCCGAAGGGGAAACGACGCTGATATCGCGTATTGTTTGAGTGGTCGCGACCCCGCTATCGGCATGCTCCGCCCAAAGATATCCGGTATCCAGAATAACGCTTGCGGAATCCCCGCTGTCACTCCTTACGGTATTTGAAAAAGTTCCTTGGTCAAAATCTCCATCGGAAGTGTCTTTCTTTAAACTTCCTCCGCTCATTTCCCAATTACTGTTCACGGTCGCCCCCAGTTTCGCTTCTCCTGTTGTTCTGATGTCAATATTGTAATTGTCGGTGTCATATTTCGTTTCATCGGACCAAATCGGCTGACCGGAACCTCCTGACCAGTCGGTTTGAGTCCAGTAAGAAGAATCCCAATTGGTCAAATAAGCAGAACGCCGAACGGAACTGGAAATCCCTGGGCGCACCTCCCAAGAGATGTCAACAACAACTTCTTTGGTATGCGGATCAATATGTCCGGCGGGGCAATCAACAATGGCGTCCGATGAATCGCGACAGACATCATCAAAAGAAATAACGCGCGTAAATTGACCGATGGTTTCTGTCGTTCCCTCTCCGGAAAATACCCATTCGTTTCCAAGCGTCGCTACGGAGCTTGTTGAATAAACATTTTCGTTCCACGCCCTGTCACGAATCGCTCTCACCGCCTCAATGCCTTCCTGCGCCAACGCCTGGGCTTGCGTCTCCTCGCCACCTCTTTGCAATCCGATAAAACTTCCCGTAACCATTGATATCATTGCCGCCCCTATCAATGAAAAGATTGCCATTGCGACAATTAATTCAAGGAGGGATTGTCCTTCTTGACGTTTTCTTTTATTTTTTTGTTCAATTGGCGATATAGACATATAAAATTCCAACCCGACTACACAAAAAACAAATCGCGTTACTTTTCTTCAACCATCCCAAAATCATTGATTCTCATTATTCTTGCTCCTTTCACATTATGAGTTAAAGTTACGGTTCCCGTGGCATCGGGAATGCCGAAGCCTTTGGAAAAATAAACCTCGTTGCCGGGCAATGTTGTTGACAATGATAACGACGAATCCAAGGAAACTTCCCTGTCATAGTCGGTGTCCCTCGTCGCATAGGAATTTCCCTGATATAAAATAAATTTATCATTCCCAGCCGGATTGATTTCAAAATAAACGCCGTGGGGAAAATTGTTGAGACGGGAAAAAGAACGCTCTCTGGCGATGCGGGTTGTCTGAATAATTTGAGCGATGTTTTCGTTCAGTTGCGTTGATAAGTGGAGATTGCCGTAAAGAGGGGCGGCGGCAACGGCAAGCGCCAACATAATCGCGATTACAAGCAAAAGCTCAATAAGAGTAAATCCTGATTGTTCGCGTCGGGAAAACAACCTCAAACTTTTAAATTTTAAGGTTTTTGGCGAATCTTGATTTTTGGTTTGTAATTTTAATTTTCGCATTTTTCATTTTAATTTTATCCCTTGATTCCTCCGGTAATGTTGTATATTGGAGTAATAATGGAGAGCGCGAGAAATCCAACGACAATGCCTATGAACGCCAAAAGCAAGGGTTCTATTGCCGTTGAAAGCGCCTTCGTCGCCACATCCACTTCCTCCTCATAAAAATCGGCGAGATAAAGCAGAGTTTCTTCAAAGCGACCCGACTGCTCCCCGACTCCGACCATTCTGGTGAGAAGTGGCGGGAAAAGATGACCTGATTCACTCAACGCCTCGGCAAGATGCACCCCCATAGATACGCGACGGCCGACTTTTCCCAGAGCGGACCGAAAGTAGTAATTCCCCAAAGTCATTTTTGTGATATCCAGCGCCTCGTCAATACTGACCCCACTTTTAATGAGCATGCCCAGTGTGCGGGAAAAACGGGACAAATTGGCATTACGCGTAATGTTGCTGACGATTGGCATATGGAGCAAAAACCAATGAGTAACCGGTTTTGCAAAATCCCGCTTCACAATCCACGAAACAAAAATGATGAATATTACGATTCCGGAGAAGATATAGACTCCGTAATTTTGCACCACGTGAGAAACCCAGATTAGAACGCGGGTGGTAAACGGCAGCTTCATTTTCAGACCTTCAAAAAGAGGAGTAATCTTCGGCAGAACCACAAAAGCGAGGACGATACCCAGGACAAACGCCGCCGACAAGACAACAATCGGATAGAGGAGGGCTCCTTTTATTTTTGAAATTATTTCTTTTTCTTTTTTCAGCTCCTCGGCGATGTTCTCCAAATTTTCCACCAGTGTCCCGGATTTTTCGCCCGCCTTCGTGACATTGATAAAAAGATTAGAAAAGGCTTTCGGGTAATCAGCGAATGCCGAAGAAAGAGAATGCCCAGACCTTACCGAAGAAAGAATCCCTTTGATTATTTTTTTAAGCCTCCCTTGCATGGAGCCTTGAGAAATTTCCAGCGTTTCAACAATAGGGATTCCGGAACGCAGCATCACCGCCAAATGCTTGGCGAAAAGCGCCCTCTGAGCAATGGGGACTTTCCCCGCGAAAATATTCAAATCCAACAATCCTTTTTTAAACTTTTTCTTTAACATAAAATTAACTATTCCTTATATTTTAGTAACCCTCAAAACTTCCTGCAATGTGGTAACGGCTTGAAACATTTTATTCACGCCATCCTCAAACATCGTCGTCATCCCATTTTTTCGCGCCGCCTCCATTATCTCATTGCTCTGAGCGCGCTTGATGACCAATTTTTTGATATTTTCTTCCATTTCCAAAACTTCAAAAATTCCCACCCTTCCTGAATAACCGGTATTCCCGCACGCCTCGCACCCAACCCCTTTATACAAAATGACTTTATCAATATCTCCATATCCAAGCGAAACAAAAATAGTCTTTAGGCTTTTGTCTTCCAAGATTACTCTTTTTTCCTCTTCATTTAAACTGTAAGAAACGCGACATTTTTCGCATATTTTTCTCACGAGGCGTTGGGCGATGACAACATTAACCGTGGAGGCGATTAAAAACGGCTCTATCTTCATCTCCATAAGTCTGGGAAGGGTTGTGGCTGCATCGTTTGCGTGAAGAGTGGAAAGGACAAGATGACCAGTCATCGCTGAATTTACGGCTATGGCGGCGGTTTCCTCGTCCCTAATCTCTCCCACCATAATAATATCGGGGTCCTGACGAACGATTGCCCTTAACCCCTTGGCAAAAGTCAAATTTGTCCCGGGGTTGACCTGAATTTGGCTTATTCCCTCAATATTATACTCAACAGGGTCCTCAATCGTTGAAATGTGAACCTCCCTTCTGTTTAAAATTTTCATAACGGCGTAAACGGTGGTTGTTTTACCGCTTCCGGTCGGACCTGTCACCAATATCATCCCCCATGGCTTTTTAATCGCCTGCCCAACCTTTTCAAGGTCTTTACCCGACAAACCGAGATTGGTTAAACTGAACTGCCTCGTCTTTGCCGCCAAAAGACGCATAACGACATTCTCTCCCTCGGTTACCGGAACAACCGATACCCTCACATCAACTTCTTCGTCGCCATTGGCGATGAAGCGAATCTTTCCGTCTTGGGCGGCGCGATGCTCGTCAGTTCGCATCTTCGCCATAATTTTAATGCGAGAAAGAATGATATCCATCAACCCTTTGGGTATTTCCAAAACATCGTGCATCACTCCGTCCACTCTGAATCGGACGACAACTTTCTCCCTGTAGGGCTCAATGTGAATGTCAGAGGCGCCGTTGTCATACCCGTATTGAAAAAGCATATCAACCATCTGAACGACCAGCTCATCCCTCTCTTCCCTCTCCAATTCCTTATTTTTCAATTTATTCAATATTTTTTCAAAATCATCCCTGAGTCCGGCTTTATATTGACCAAGGGCGCTCTCAAGCCCTCTTTTCGTAATATAGTAAGGGATAATTTCTTCGCCCGTTCTTTTTTCCAGAGCGTGCCTTACTTTAATATCCATGGGATTCCTCATCCCCACCTTAATTCCATCTTTTGAACGAGAAAAGGATATCACTCCTTTGGATTGCGCCATTATTTCAGGAATAAAATTCAAAACATCATCCTTGATTTTCTCCATGGTCAAATCAATAAATTTGACTCCCAAGAATTCGGCCGTCAAGCGCCCCAGCTGATTATCCTTAATTAAATCTTTGCCCACCAAAACATCCTCCAAATCAATTTTTTTTCTTTTTGCCTCTTTTAGGGCGTCTTCAAATTGCTCCTCGCTCACATGACCGGGCTCCAACAACAAATCTTTTAATTTTTCTGCGGATATCGCCATAATGGTTGACAATTAAAGGGTCTTCGCCGTTTTTTTCTTAACCAATTGAAATTTCACCTTCTCTACGACCTCCTTCATTGAATAATTACTCTTAATCAAATAGTCCTCGGCTCCCAGGGCGTTTCCTTTCGCAACATCCGATTCCTGCCCCAGGTTGGAAAGAATAATGACGGGTATGTTCTTGGTTGTGTCATCCATTTTTATTTCTTCCAAAACTTCAAAACCGTTTTTAATGGGTAAAATTAAATCAAGCAGAATGAGGTCCGGTTTTTTATCCTTCGCTTCACTCACTCCTTCAGACCCGTCTGAGGCTCCAATCACCTCAAATCCGGCGTGCTCCAAACCGTCTTTGTAAGCGCGAAAAATATATTTGTCGTCCTCTATCAATAAAATTTTCTTTTTATTTTCAGCCATAAAATTTAAAGGGCAATTCCTTTCTCGCCTTTTTTGGGAATCATACCCTTAAGTGGTATCCTAACATAAAATATCGCGCCTTTCCCTTCCTCCGACTCAAACCATATTTTCCCTCCCGAAGCTTCCACAATCATTTTTGAAACATAAAGCCCCAAGCCACTCCCTTCCGGCATCATTTTATAAGCATTTCCGGCTCTGAAAAATTTATCAAAAATGCCGGCTTGCGCTTCTTTGGGAATTCCCATACCTTTGTCTTTGACAGTAATCAGTATTGCGCCATCCTCGCTCCCTTTTTCGCCCGGGACAGGGAATTCTTTCTTCAACGAAACGATAACATCGCATTCTCCGGCTCTTTTTTCCCTGTCTTCCAAAACATAGACCGGAGAGTAGTCTATGGCATTCATAATCAAATTGTGGACGACTTGTCTCATTAAAACCTCGTCAATAGGGACTTTTTCCATTTTCTTTTCCGGTTTTTCAAAAATGATTCTGCAGTCTTTTTCTCGCGCCACCGGTTTGGCCTCATCAATGATACTTTGAATAAAATCTTCCAATTGGACCGGTTTCGGTTCAATTTTAAGCCTCCCCGTCTCAAGGCGGGAAATATTCAAAAGATCATTGACCAGCTGTATCATTCTTTCCGTTGACTCCTTTATATTATTCATATAATCTTTCTGCCCTTCATTTAATTTTCCCGCGTCCTCGTCCGAGAGCATCTCAACGAACAATTTTATCGCCGTCAACGGCGTGCGAAGCTGGTGAGAAACAACGGAAACAAACTCTGTCTTCATTCGGTCAACTTCTTTCAGGTGGGTAATGTCATGCAAAACCAACGCCCCTCCGACAATATTTCCTTTATAGTCGCGGACCGGAGTGATTACAATTTCATAAACAAAACGCTCAAGATTCGCTTCGCCTATTTTAATTACTTCCCCCTCCTTTAAAGTTTTATCCGCTTTATTGTCCAAATCAATAGTTTTAAATATTTTGGAAAATTCAGAAAAAGGGAAAACGGGAGAAGAGAGGCCTGTTATTTTTTTTGCCGCCGGATTTATCATAGTCACCATTTTATTTTCATCAAACATAAGGATGCCGTCGCTCAGACCTTTCACCAGCGACCTTATTCTCATTTCCTCAGATTCAAAAATATAAGAAAGTCGCAAAATGGCGCCCGCCGAAGCGCCCAGTATCGTGTTTACAAGAGTTATGTCCTCTTTTGAAAAAAGTGAATCTTTTGACGAAGAAACATTTATAAATCCTATCATATCGTCTCCCACCGATAACGAGGAACTGAAAAGAGAATGGGGGAGGGTCTTAGACGCGGTATCCAATTCTCCCCCAATAAATTCGGTCCTAAAATCCGTTTTAATCCATTTTTTAAGCTCCTTCTTTTTTCTGAGAGAATCAGGCAATCCTTTAAAAGACATCCTTATGTCCCATATCACCAGGTCAAGATATTTTTTTCCAACCGGAGTTCTCGCGTGAACATAGAGTAAATCAGGGCTCATTCCTGAAATACGGGGTGAAACAACATAAGAAATATTGACAGATTCAGGCAAGACCTGCTTCAACGCCTTAACCATTCTCTTGAAGATATCTTCTATCTTCATCGTATATCCCAATTCCTGAAGCAAATCTTTCAAAACATTGAGTTCTAAATATCTTTTCTGCAATTTTCGTTGAGCTTCTTGGACATCCTCAAGGGTATTCAAAATAGCCTTGCGCTGATTTTCTATCAGTTTTTTGTCTTTTTGCATATCCTCAAGGATATTCATCAACGCCTTTTCTTGCGGTTTTCTGGGCGGCGCTCCAGGGCAAAAGTCTTCGCGATGTTTATTTTTTGTTTCTTTATCCATTTAAATTAAGATTTTTGGGGCTGTTTATTCTCCTCGTCCCCGCTCGCTTTCTTTTCAAGCAGGGCTATCTTTTTTTTCAGCTCTATCATTTTTAGTTCCCGGTCAACGGCAAGATTATTAAATCTCTCAAGTTCCGATATTTTTTGATTGAGCTGAGCGGTCCTTTCTTTCACCAATTTTTCCGCCTCCTCTTTGGCTCTTTCGGTTATCTCCAGTTTTTCTTTCTGAAGCTTTTGCAATTCACTCAAATCTCTGGCGGTAATAACCATACCTTGGACACCCCCCTTGCGACTCCGCAAAGCGGAAACTGAAATATCCACCGGTCGCAAACCCCCATCCTTGCTCAAAAAAGAAATTTCCTTATCTTTAGCCAATCCGGCTGTAATCAATTCGTCTACCCCAAGATGGACAAGAGAAGGCTTTAAGCCTGCGCGCGCTCCCATTTCTTCTTCCCCTTTATTTTTCCCCAATTTATTTTTTTTGGCAAAAACTCGGCTAATCGGTTTCCCCAACAATTCGCTCTTTTTATATCCGAGAATCTTAAGAGCTACCCGGTTTATTTTGGAGATATCTCCTTTTGTATCAACAACAAAAAGAGCTTCCTTCATAGAATGCAAAATATTCTCGGGGAAATGCCTCGCCTCAAGCAAGTTATCCGCCATACGATTGAATGAGGCCGCTAATTTGCCTATTTCATCCTTTGATTTTATTTCCGAACGCGTCTTCAAGTCTCCTTCACTGATTCTTTTTGAAACATCGGATAATTCTCTAATGGGATAAGTAAATGAGTTGGCGAACATAAAAGCCAAAGCGGACACCAGGGCGGCAATAATCAAACTCAATGAGAAAAGAATATTTTTGAGGGATCCGATAGACTCCCAAAACAAATCCTTGGGAATTACACTCACAAAAATCCACATATTTTCCCCCCCGGGGAAGACAGGGGCATAACCTACAACATCCTTTCCGACAATAACTCCCCTTTTCCCTGAAAGAATACGCGACGCCACGGAGGGAAGGTCTTTTTTAATATTGTCTCCCGTATTAAAGTCGTCCACCCCTCCCCACATCTTGCTCTCATTCGGATGAGAAAGATAAAAACCGTCTCTGTCCACAAGAAAAACAAGTTCCCCCCTATGCTTGCCTTTCTTTTGAAAATCCCTCAAAAAATCGCCGATAAAAACATCCATCGCGACAACCCCTTTTCTTTCCCCCGACAAACTAAAAACGGGAGTGGCGTACCTCATTATTGAAACATTGTGCTTTTCCGGTTGATATTTAAAGGCACTCTTGATTAAACGAGGGGCTGAAACATAAACCTCTCCTTTTTTCAACTTCATCGCCTTAATGAAATAAGGCTTGTTACCTTCGTCTCGCAATTTTTCCAAAGAGACAATTGCGGTTTTTCCTTCTCTTGATTCAACCCTTGCCAGCTCCATCCCTTTCCCATCCAGATAACTTATCTGCGCGCGGGCGCTGGGTTGGGATTCCATTAACGCCTTAAAAACGCCCTCCAAGTCGGCTCTCCGATTTTCCATATCTTGACCGCCAACCTTTTGGGCGACCGCAAACGCGTTTAAATCCGGCATATCGGATAAAAACACGACTTCATTTTTGAACGGTTTTAAAAAGCAGCTCACTTCATCGGCGCGAGAGGAATTCGCTTTTTTAATTTCATCCAAAGAAATATCCTTCAAAACTCCGCTAAAATTTAAAAAACTCAAACAGCCAAAGACAATCAGCGGGACAACAGCCACAAAAAGAAAGGCAATTGTCATTTTCGCCTTGATTCCAAAGCGAATTTTATCAAGCGCAAAAGCATCTTCGGCTCTTGTCTTTTTTTTGCAACCCTTGATAACGGCAAAAAAAACCAATCCGAAACCGATTAGAAACACCAGATGAAAATACCACCATATTATATTCCAATCCTTGGCAAAAAGGGAAATAACGACAAGATTGGACAAGACTGAAAAGGCGAGAAGGAGGCAAAAATCAAAAGAGTCGGTTTTCCTTCTCAATCTCAAAAGAAGAAAAATAAGAACAACAAAAAAAATCCCCCCCATAAAAAGATTTGCCACCCCGGAAAAACTTTTTAAAACTTCGCTGATTGGAGGAAAAAGCATTAGAAAAAGAAAAAAGGCGAAAAGTGAGAAAATCGCGCCGGAGAATATTTTTAATCTGTTTTTGTATATAAACTTTTCTCGCGTCCGAAGCGGTAAAACAAGTCCCAGCAACCACAATGACCCGAAGAGGAGCCCGTAATTCAAGGCGACATTGAAAAAAGAAGGGTTAAAAAGAAAAATTTTCTGTCTGATATCGGGGATAATAAGACCGTGGATTAAGAAAAAGAAACCAAACGAATAGAAGGAGAGCGATAGCGCAAACATTCTCAAATCTCCGCCCCTGTCATACGCCCGGTAAGATAAAACGGTAACATAAAAGGAGAAGATGGAAATTGCCAAAAGAACAACCAAATGCGTCAGATGATTAACAAAAACAATCTTTCCCAGCCCGCTTAAAACAAGGAAGACAAAAACAAAAAAAGGAACCGCAAAAAAAACCAAGGAGAACAGAATATTTTTTTTATTCTTTTTCGGCATTGTTTTACATATATTTTACCAGTTTTAGACGCATAAGATAAGGGCGTGGGTGGATAAAACGAGAAATTTTCCTTCGCGGTCTTTACTTCACGCCCGAAATTTTATATTATAACAGGCAAATGCTTGCCTACAGCGAAATAAAACCGGGAACATACATCGTTTTGGACAATCAACCTTATATTGTAATGGAATATAAGTTTTTGCGGATGCAACAAAGAAAACCGGTGGCGCAAACCAAAATCAAAAATCTTGTAACAGGGAAGACGATAGAAAAAACTTTTCAGCAAAGCGATAAAATCAAAGAGGCCGAGATTGAAACAAGAGAGATAAAATATCTCTATGCCAATCGTGGAGAATTTTGGTTTTCAGAAAAAAAAGACCCTGGGAGGAGGTTCAGACTTAATGAAGATATGATTGGGAATTACGCCGACTTGCTGAAAACGGATTCAATCATTGAGGCAATTATTTTCTCTGTTTCTTCGGGAAAAGAAGAAATAATAGACATCAAACTGCCGATTAAAATTGATTTGGAGGTTGTTGAAGCGCCCCCGGCGGTGAGAGGAAACACGGCTCAAGGAGGGACGAAACAAGTCATAATTGAAACCGGCGCCACCATAACCACCCCTCTATTCATTAATGAAGGCGATATCATAAGGATAAACACGGAAACAAAGGAATATGTTGAGAGGGTTCAGAAAGGTTCCTCGTCGTAATCTTAAAAATGCGCAATCATTCCGATTCCAAAATATTAAACAGAGAAATGGGCCTGTAGTATAATGGTAGAATACGGCATTCGCATTGCCGAGATAGGAGTTCGATTCTCCTCAGGTCCACATTTTTTGAAATTTTATTTTTGCCACGAGAGAAATCCTTGAATGATTTTTTTCGTCTCTTTTTCGTCTTTTACTTGAATGGTATCCACTCCGGTTTTCTTTACCGCCGAATCATTGCCCCCCCTGTAAAGCGCGTCCCCAACGTAAACAATGTCTTTTTTGGAGACCTTCAAAAGTTTGATTATCATATTTATCCCATACGCTTTATCTATTCCTTTTTTAGTCACGTCAACCGATGTTAATCCGCCCATTCTCACTTCAAAACCCGGCAGGCGTTTTTTTAAGTCAAATCTTAATTTCCCTCTTATTTTGATATTATTTTCAATATTCCATTTTTCTTTCTCCTTGACGGGGGCTTTCTGTCCCAGAGCGGAGAAAGTGATTTGACTTCCCCTGTCTTCAATGATTTTCCCATAAACTTTTTTCGGAACGCTATAGCCGACAGTCTTGAGGCTTTTTTCAAAAGCGGACAATATTTTTTTTCTCTCCGCAAGTGAAAGCGTCTTCTCATAAAGGAGTTTCCATTTCCCCGCATGAAACTTATAAAAACTTCCCCCTGAAACAGGGAGTATAAAAAGGTTCTCATAATTTTCTTTCGGGCACGCAAGAAAAGAAAGAAACTGATTTTTGAATTGAGAATGATTCCCTCCTCCCATCACAGCCACCCTTTTCTTCGCAAGCAACCTGCAAAAAAGAGATGCCATCTCTCGGCTGATTGCCGTTTTGCTTTCGGTGAGTGTGCCGTCCAAATCAAAAACGACAACCTTTTTATTGGAGAATAGACGAATTTTTTTGCCTGAATCACTGACTAAATTGGGCATTTTAATGGCTCACGAAAGGTATAAGCGCTATAAAACGAGAACGCTTGACGGCTTCGGAAAATTTGCGCTGATGTTTGGCGCAGAGACCTGTTTCTTTTTTAGGCATTATCTTTGAAAAAGAATCAAGAAAACGCTTAAGATTTTCCGTGTCTTTGTAATCAATGGTCTTTATATTGTTCGTGCAAAAATAACACTGTTTGGTCATAAATTCTAAATGATTAAATTATAATTCCTTTTAATTTCAAGCCCATTCCACAGTCGCGCCTTCATTCCTAAAAAGGTATTTCTTCCGGATTAATCTCTTCACTCGGATATTCTATCGTCTCCAATTCCTCTTTTTGGACGCCACCGGTCTTCGCCGGCTCGGTTTGCGGAGCCCGACTGCTTTGCGATTCAGTCCTTCTGGGCCCCAACTGCATTCTTTCGGCGACAATCTCGGTCTTGCTTCTTTTGGAGCCATCCTGCGCATCCCATGTTCTCGTTTGAACTCTTCCCTCAAGAAAAACGGAACTTCCTTTTTTCAAATACTGTTGGGCTATTTCCGCTTGTCTGCCAAAAAGAACTATATTATGAAACTGAACTTCTTCCTGTTTCTCGCCATTTTGATTCTTCCAAACCCTGTTCGTGGCAACACCGAATGTCGCGACAGGAGCTCCAGAAGGAAGGGTCCTTAATTCAGGGTCTCTCGTTAAATTGCCTATGATGAAAACTTTATTCAAAAACATATTTTTATTTTATTGACGATTAAGGCGATTTTCAAAAATTGCCACCTTTCCGTTTTTATTTGATTTATAATTTTACGTTTTTATCAATTCCTCTATCTTTTTATCAATCTCTTCGGGTTTAACCTCCGTTTTGACACTCATTCCGTCTTTTGGGAATTTTTTCTTTTTCATAATTCCCGAAGCCGGTTTTTTATTTGCCGTTTCTTTGGAAGCCTTGAGGACGATAAAACGAATAACATTGGATGTTTTTTCAAACTGTCCCTTTATTTCCTCTAAATCATCGGGGGAAGATATGAATTTTATCCAACCGAAATAAGCGCTCTCAAATTTTTCGGACGGACCTTTTTTAATAGTATATGCCAGATTCTGCATTTTTGCCCTGCCCTCTCCCGTTATAAGGCACTGCCGATCTTCAATAATTTTTCTTACGAGGTAAATTTCATCGTTAAGTTTGTCAGCCGGTATAAAAGGGCTTAGTAAATAACCTATCTCGTAAATTTTTGTTTCTCTTTCCATAAAATAAATCTTAGCAAATTAAAACCCTTTACGCAACCTTGTGTGCTTTAAATTCTTTTAAAAAATATTCAGCGACCTATGTAAAAAATAAAGTTTATTTTTTACGGTTTTTAAATGATTTCCAGCTTTCCAATTTTTTAAAACCGGCTTTCTGCCTTTTTGATTTTATTTCTTCAAGCAGTTTTGCTTGGCTTACAAGGCGTTTCAACAAATCGGCATTGCCCAATCTTTCGGTAATTGAAATCAAATCATTCAACTTCGCGTAAGTTTCAAAATATTTATCTTGAGGCATTTCTTCCTCTCTCCCCTCTCTTAAAAGCAGTTCAATCTCATCCAAATTCTCTTTTATAGTATTTTCAATATTTTGAATTCTTTCAATTTTTCCAATCTGCCTTTTTTCGGGGCGCATAAAAAAGGCGACATTCTCTTTTTTGGGATGAATATCCTCTTTCCTTCCAAATTCTTCCGCGCGAACTTTCTCCATATCTAATTTATAGCATTTTTAAAAAATAATTTCAACGCATTGGCGGATGTGGCTTCGGCGGCTTCCGTAAAAGAAATTCCGCGAACAAAGGCGATTTTTTTAACAATTTCTTCCACGAAAAGCGGTTCGTTCCTTTTTCCCCTGTGCGGGACGGGGGGGGCAAACGGAGAATCTGTTTCCGCCATTATTCTTTCCAGTGGCGTTTTTTTAATCACCTCGTCATATTCATTTGTAAATGTTATCGGACCAGCAAATGAGATACTGAAACCCAAATCAAGATATTTTTGCGCCTCTTTCCAGTTTCCGGAAAAGAAATGGATGTCTCCTTTAAGCCCTTGGCCAGCGCGAGCGGATAGAATTTTTATCGTTTCTTGATGACTGTCGCGACAGTGAACTATCAAAGGCTTGTCCAATTCAAGCGCCAAATCTATTTGTTTTTCAAAAATACGCTTCTGCCTTTCCAAGTCTTTTTTTTCTTGCCTGAACATATCCAAACCGCACTCTCCTATGGCAACCACCTCCGGATGCGCCGCCAATGCGCTAAAATAACCGGCGTTAAAATCTTCTCCGCTCTCAGTGGGGTGTTTGCCGACTGCCGCGAAAATGCCTCCATCGACGCCTGATGACTCAGCCAACTCAAGACACTCCCGAGAGGTTTTCTCATCAACTCCGACGCAAATCGTCCAAATGCCGTTTTTCCGCATTACTCCTATCATCTCATCCCTATCCTTGTTAAATTGATGAAAATTCAGGTGAGAATGAATGTCAAAAAGTTTGGGATTCATCATACCCAAAAATCAGAATTTATAAGCCTTTCTTTGGCGTTAAAGGAGAATTTAGCGTCAATCTCTTTTCCTTCAACAGTTTTCCCTTGGATATGGATGAGATATTCTCCTTCGTCAACGACCAATATGTAATATCTGCCGGTAATATCAGAAACACCAAAGGCTACTCTTTGATCGGGGAGATTCGGATAGGATATTATCACTTTCGCGAAAGGAATCGGTTTTTGGCTTTCTTTGTCGTAAATTCTTCCATAGTTCTTTTTCTTAAAGCCCACCTGCCGCAATATCAAAATTCCCAAATACGCAAGCAGAATAATAAGATTCAGAGTGTTGGGAGTCGCCCAGTAGGTGATTGGGGATATTATCAAACCCGTGTAAAATACGGCGCTTGATATTCTTTTTTTCAAAATTTCTTTTCGTGGATTGAATTTGAACATCTTCTTTTTGATTTCCTCGTTCCAATCAATGTCAACCGGATCCATCGGAATATTCACATTGATAACCGTTTCATCCTTTACTTCCATAATCTCTCCATAATAGAGATTATCATATAGCTCGTCTTTTTTACCCGTAACTTTGACGGACGGGAATATATAATGTGTCTTGTTCGCCTCAACACGATACTTTCCCGGCGTCACCAAAAAACCGAATCTTCCCTCCATATCCGTAAATCTTTGCTCAATTTGCTTTCCTTTATCATCAAAAATGGAAACATAAACGGGATCAAGGGGTCTTTTTGTTTCCGAATCATAAACGATACCCCATTTCTTAACCTTCTTCTTAAGCCCTAAAAATTCACCCAGGAGACCTAATATTCTCATAATAGTCAAATATATGTCTGAAAAGCTGAAAACTTGGGGTATGGGCATAAGAACGGCCCTGAGTCCTTGGGCGACCGCTGTCATCACGGAAAACAAGATAATTGCCTTAGTGGCGGCTTTTCCCGCCGTAGTGTTTAAGGTCTTTTTTGTTTTTTTCGCCGCCACGGTTATCTTTTTAACGACGATATCCGCGGTATTGGATAAATTGCCCAAAAAATCATTAATCACACCAATTACAATCCCGCCAGTTGTGGGGGGCGTTGGCGGAAGTGAAGGAGGGGGCGTTGGCGGAAGTGAAGGAGGAGGTGGAGGTGGTGGAGGTGGTGGTGGTGGTGGAGGTGGTGGAGGTGGTGGTGGTGGTGGAGGTGGCGGAGGAGGTGGTGGCGGTGGTGGTGGTGGCGGAGGTGGCGGAGGAGGTGGAGGTGGTGGAGGTGGCGGTGGAGGTGGCGGAGGAGGTGGTGGCGGTGGTGGCGGCGGCGGAGATGCCTTTTTGCATAATGAATTAAGCGGGGTTACCCTGACTATGCCTGTAGAAGAATATGATCTAAGGGTGATTGACGAATAGCTATCATTACAAACATAGGATACTTGGTAACCGGATGGAACCACTTTAAAATCCCTTCGGTTCGCCGATTTTATGGTAATAGTGGCATGGGGAGACATTCCTATATTTAAATAATTTGGCTCTATCGTCACATAATCAACAATAGACCCTTGATTGACGGTCAAAATAATTCCGGCGACCGAGAGATTGACAACTTCAGTGAAATTGGCGTCAAGCGCGGCAAAAACAGAAATCGGAAGCAAAAATATAATCAGCAAAATTATTATGTTTTTTTTCATTGTTCAAATTCGTTCATTATTTAAATCCATTCTCCTTAAAAAAGAGACGGTGGGCTTATCTCTCATATTTTTCCAATTATCTTTTCTTGCTTGGAAAAAATCAAATACTCCCCGCGGTTGTCGTGGAAACGCTCCCTGAAACGGATGATTC
>CAYWCU010000015.1:0-22247 GCA_964456855.1 uncultured Candidatus Saccharibacteria bacterium
TTGAATACAATTTCGTCAGACCGCACCAATCGCTCAATTACGAAACGCCGTGGGAAGTGTATCAAAGCATTCCCAAGGTGAAGCCGAAACAAAAAGTCGTTCCATTGCCCTTTTTGGGAAAAGTGTTACCCATGTACCCGTCAAGTACAGGGGCTTGACTTTTTCTGGTAAATTTGCTATACAATAAACATATGAGTGTTTTCTTCGTTTCGGCGAAGGACCCAATGAATGTCTACATAAGACCCCTCGCAAGAGGGGTTTTGTGTTTCTGGCGTATTTGTGTTGCTTTTTAGTTTTTCTCTTTATATAATATAACTGTGACGCCCAAAAAGGGTGGCATCGCGCTTTGAACGGATCGGCGACAGCACTCATATAAAGACATTGTATTGGAGTATAACTTCGCCGGTCCGTTCAGGATGTGATGTTCTCATTATTTTTTTTAAAAATCATACGGGAGAGTTCTCAAAAGTTATCCACAATTTTATTTTTTGGATAGTTTTTTGATTGTCTTTGAAAAAGAAATGTTAGATAATATAAAGAAGGAACGCGGAGTCAGTAGTCGGTGACCTCCGCATCTCAAGAATTAAAATTAAAAAATAAAAAAATAAAATGGTAAAAAAGAAATTGGCAAAGAAAAAACCTGTAGCCAAAAAGAAACCCGCTGTGAAAAGAAAACCGGTGGCGAAGAAAAAACCGGTGGCGAAAAAGAAGGTCGCCGAGAAAAAACCGGTAGCGGGAAAGAAGGCTCCGGCGAAGAAGAAACCGGCCGCCAAGAAAAAAACCGTTAAGAGAAAAAAACGGTAACAAAGGCGTGTTCTGAGAATACGGCAAATCCCGTCGCCGGAAGGCGAGGGGATTTGTTTTTACCGCAATATTTTGTATAATGCTCAATACTATGTCTATATTTTCCAAGATAGTCGGAGATCCCAATAAGAGGATGCTCAAAAAATTTAACCCTTTGGTCGCGGAAATAAACAGCTTTGAAAAAGAAATTGAAAAGTTGTCCGATGATGAGTTAAGGGGAAAAACATCAGAGTTTAAGCTTCGCCTTGAAAAAGGGGAAACTTTTGACGATATTCTGCCGGAATCTTTCGCGGTAGTGAGAGAAGCGGCGAAGAGGGTTCTTGGTCAACGCCATTATGATGTCCAATTGCTTGGAGGTCTTATTTTGAATCAAGGGAAAATAGCTGAAATGAAAACGGGAGAAGGCAAGACTCTTGTCGCGACCCTCCCGGCTTATTTGAACGCGCTGGCGGGGAAGGGTGTTCATGTCGTTACCGTCAATGATTATCTTTCCAGAAGAGATGCCGTTTGGATGGGGCAGATATATGACAGCCTCGGATTGTCGGTGGGTGTCGTGAATCACGAGGCTTCCTTTGTTTATGATTCTAAACACAAGGAGTTGGACAAAGAACGCGATGAACTTGGAAGTTTTCATATTGTTTACGAATTTCTGCGCCCGTCTTCTCGCAAGGAGGCTTACGCCGCCGATATCACATATGGAACGAATAACGAATTTGGTTTTGATTATTTGAGGGACAACATTTCTTACAGCAGAGAAGAAATTGTGCAGAGGGGATATTATTTTACTATTGTTGATGAAATAGATTCAATTTTAATAGACGAAGCGAGAACTCCGCTGATAATTTCCTCGTCCGTGGCCGAATCTCCCGATTTTTACATTACTTTCGCCAAGATTGCGCAGAAACTTGAAGAAGGCAAAGATTACACGGTTGATGAAAAAATGAAAGCCATTTCTCTTACGGAGGAGGGAATAGACAAGGTTGAAAAAATACTCGGCGTTGAAAATATTTACACGGAAAAAGGAATAAAATATGTGCACCACATTGAGACCGCCACGCGCGCAAAGGCTCTTTTCCAGCGCGACAAAGATTATGTGGTGAAGGACGGAGAGATTATCATTGTTGATGAATTTACTGGAAGAATGATGCCGGGGAGGAGATGGTCCGAAGGTTTGCACCAGGCGGTAGAGGCGAAAGAGGGAGTCCCGATTCAGAAAGAATCGCGAACTTACGCAAGTGTTACTTTTCAGAATTATTTCAGAATGTATGACAAGCTTTCTGGGATGACGGGGACAGCTGTCAGTTCGGCTGAAGAATTTTACAAAGTTTATGAGCTTGAAACGGTGGTTATGCCCACCAATAAGCCACTCGCGAGAAAGGATTATCCCGACTTTGTTTTTCAGAGCGAGATGGGAAAATTCAAGGCGGCGATAAAGACAATCAAGGAACTGCATGAAAAAGAGCAGCCTGTTCTTGTCGGCACCGTTTCCATAGAAAAAAATGAGATTCTTTCCGCAATGCTGAAAAAGGAAGGCGTGCCACATAAGATTTTGAACGCCAAGCACCACGAGGAAGAAGGAGAAATTATCGCGCAGGCGGGGACAAAGGGCAGAGTGACGATTGCCACCAATATGGCGGGCAGAGGTGTTGATATTGTTTTGGGCGGTATTCCCCATAGAGAAAAAGAAAGCGAGGAAGTGAAAAAGCTCGGCGGTCTTTTTGTGCTTGGCACCGAGAGGCATGAGGCGAGAAGAATAGACAATCAACTTAGGGGGCGTTCCGGACGGCAAGGAGATCCGGGTGGCACTCAGTTTTTTGTTTCTTTGGAGGACGACCTTATGAGAATCTTCGGTTCGGACCGCATCAAATCAATGATGGGCAGATTTGGGATTCCGGAAGATCAGCCGATTGAAAACAAGATGATAAGTAAAGCGATAGAAGCGGCGCAAACCAAAATAGAAGGATTTAATTTTGATTCAAGAAAACACCTCTTGGAATATGACAATGTTATGAATCATCAAAGGACTATTATTTATAAGCGGAGAAAAGATATTTTGTTCGGTACGGACGAGCATGTAATGGATTCTTTGAGAAAAATTTTATCCGAGCAAGGTTTAGATCCTGACGAATTGGAAAAAAAGAAAGAGGAAATGGGGGACGAAAGTTTTTTCCGGTCGCAAAAAGTGATGATACTTCAGACAATTGATATGCTTTGGGTTGAACATCTTGAGATGATGGATTATATGCGTTCTTCGGTTAATTTGCGCGCTTACGGACAACGCGACCCGCTTATTGAATACAAAAATGAAGGATTGAAAATGTTTCGGCAGTTGGAACATTCCATAAACGCGCAGATTGCGGAAATGGCGCTGAAGATTGCTCCGCAGTTGCGAATCGTTGAACCTGAGGTTCAAGAGATGAGGCACGCGGAGCAAATGATTGGCGGAAACAATTCCATAGCCGGGCACTCCTCGGCGGGCAAGAAACATGTCGGGAGAAACGAGCCCTGTCCGTGTGGAGCGAAAAAACCGGACGGAACTCCGATAAAATACAAACACTGCCACGGCAAATAGAATGTTTTTTAAACCAAGATTCAAATGTTCAAAAACGGGGATATGCCCGGCCGGTAAAAGGGCGTAAAAAATGTGTAGCATCATCAAACAAAACTTATGAAATTGATTATTTTATCAGTCGTTATTATATTTATTGTTCAATCCATTAAATTATTAATTTGTTTGGTGCACGGAGAGAAGCTTTCCAAAAAAATGCTGTCATGGGTGTGCATATGGACCGGAGAATTTCCAAGCACTCATTCCGCGGTAATCGCGGGAATGATATACATAATAGGGAAGGATGATGGTATGGGCTTGCTTTTCGGTCTCAGTGTAATTGTCGGGGGGTTGTTTATTTACAGCTTACTGGAGGACAAAAAAAGGCATGAATTGTTTGAGGAGTATTTCATAAATAGCAAAGACGAATCAATACGAAAGATTGTGTCCGATAAAAAACTCCTACAGTTTAACGGTCACACGCTTACAGATGTTGTTGCTGGCGTTATTCTTGGACTATTGGTAGCGGTTTTAATGGGGATACTCGCGCCTTAAGGCACAAGATTGAAAAAAATAAAAAATGTTGCGGGAAGTAAAAAACGCGGGAATTCCGGTTGTTGGAATTCATGCGTTTAAGCATCGTTTAAAATAAATCAAATTCTATGAAATATTTCAGGGCCTGGGCGAAATCCCTGACTGTTTTTTCATCCGGTTTTTCAACCGGACGGCGTGCCCAAGCCTCCTCGGCGACTTCTTCATTGAAGCCGTACTCCTTCAATATTTCCTTAAATCTCTCTTCCTCCATTTGTTCTCACCTCCGTTATTTGGTTTTTAAAACGCGAATCCGCTTGCATTCTTAACATAAGGAATTTAAAATGTCCACAGATTAAACAGTCGTATTGTTTTCAGTAAATTACGGTAATATGCTTCCACGGTTGAGAATGAATCAAAAGTTAAACCGGTTGACGAATCATAAAAAAAATTGGCATGGCGACCGGACACAGGCTTCGTCGCGCAGGGCGCGAAGGAAATCTTTTTTCTTAAATTGAAACAAGCGTGAACATCTTCGGAAATATAAAAGGCCCCGCTTTTCCGGGGCGGGGACCTTGTTTCATTGAAGGCGTTTAAGCGTTTCTTTGACGCTCAACGTCTTCATCTCCTTTAATTTCAGTTGGCAAATGCGTCCCGAATATGGGTTGATTTGCCAGATTGTCCTTCCTTCTTTGACAAAACAAATTGCCTCGGCTCGCTCCGTCGCGCAAAATCTTCCGTCGCCAAACGGGAGAAAAATCGCCGTTTGGCATTTTTTAAAGGTCTTTAAGAGGTTCTCGCCTCTCTCTTTTTCAGCGATTTTGAAGTCGCAGAGAGGAAACGCCTCCTTTATTTTTTTAATAAACCTCTCATCCATCGGCGAGCCGACAGGATGAGAGATATACACAGTCTGTCTGGTCATCCCCCCCCTTTTTCTTTGTAGTTGTTAACCTAAATATATTCTTAACGCGAAAAAACGAAAATGTCCAGACGTAAGTGTATCCTTTGCGGCAAATTATGGTAATATGTTTCTATGATTAAGAGTAAAGAAAAAGACGAAGCGATTGACGAGGCGTATAAGCAGGCCGTCAGGGTCTTGGGCGATTGTGTCAGTAAATATGGATTAAAGGCGTCCGCTAAATTAAGCGGGTATCCGCAAGTGTGGGCGCGCGACAGCATGATTACTTTATTGGGAGCCTCTTTTATCGCTGACAAAAAAATCCAAAATGCCTTGCGTTCCAGTTTGAACATCTTGAGAAAAAATATTTCGCCACTTGGGACCGTTCCCAACAATGTTGATACTCGGACACTTAAGCCGAATTTTCAAGCCTACGCCGACGGCGGGGCGTGGTTCGTAATCGGGAACGCCGTCTCTTTTGAACAAACTGGCGATATGGCGTTTTTGAAAAAAAATTATCCCGCCGTGAAAAAAGTGATGCTTTGGTATGATTATCAGGATGTTGACGAAAGCGGGTTGGTTTCAACACAAGAGGCTTCTGATTGGGAGGACCTGTTTGCCACGAGGGGCAAGGTGCTTTACGTGAACATTTTGCGCTGTAAAGCTTTGCGTTCCGCCAGCTTTCTCGCGAGAAAACTGGGAAAGGACGCGGATGCGGACGCTTTTCTGAAAAAGGCGCGAGTCGTGCGGCGGGAGATAAACGAGCATTTTTGGTATAAGGGCGATATTGATATATTTTGCCATATAGAAAGTTGTTTCGGTGGCGAACTCTCAACCGCGGAAAAAATCGCCTTTTGCGAAAAGGAAAACATTCTGCCATGCAAAGAAAGCCTCAAAAAAGAATCTTATTATCTGCCCTATCTGTCATTCCGAGAGTTCGGGGAATGGTTTGATTCTTTCGGAAACCTCATGGCCATCCTTTCCGGAACCGCCGATAAAAAGCGGTCGGAAACCATTTTAAAATTCATAAAAAAGCACAAACTCGCCGTTCCGTTTCCGGTGAAGGCGGCTCATCCTCCGGTTTTTCCGGGAGAAAAGGACTGGAGGGATTATTACCGGCTTTCAAATCTCAATCTCCCGAACCAATATCATAACGGCGGGATATGGCCGTTCCTCGGCGGTTTTTACGTCGTCGCCTTGGTGAAAATGAAAAAGCACGCTGAGGCGCGAGTCGCTCTGGAATCATTGGCGCGAATGAATAAAAAAGGGAAAGAAGGGGACTGGGAATTCAACGAATGGTTCCACGGCAAAACGGGAGAGCCGATGGGGATGGCGGAGCAGGCGTGGTCCGCCGGTATGTATATTTACGCTTACGAATGCGTACGCAGAAAAAAAGCGCTTTTCTTTTGATTTAAATAAATTTTAAAAATCGCTCCAATCCGTAACATTCGGATTGGAGCGATATACAGCGTCAGCAACCAAATAGCCGTTGTAATGAGGTTAGCATGGCGGCTATGCGAACCGACGCTTCAGATATTTCGATATCCCGCGGTCGGTTTTCCCACAATATCACGGCTTCTTCTTCATTGAAGCCGTACTCCTTCAATATTTCCTTAAATCTCTCTTCCTTCATTCAATCACCTCCTTTTTGGTAGAAATTCCAAGAGATAAAGAACTCTATTTGCCATCTTACATTATTAAATATATTTATCAAGGGCGCGCGGGGCGGACACCATAAAACTGCCGGCGAGGCGGGAATAATTTGTAGTTTCTCCGGGCGGTTGCTATAATTAAAGCAATGAAAAGATACGCGTTAAAAGACAACGATTTGATTTTGGGCGCGCGCGAAAAGGAATATGTTTTGCGTGTCAAAGATTTGCCGGACGGCGAAAGACCGCGCGAAAAAATGATTAAAGGAGGTCCCTCCGCGTTGTCCGAGGTTGAACTTCTCGCCGTCGTTTTGGGTGTTGGCACAAGGAAGGAAGAAGTTTTAGCGATGGCATCCCGCATATTCAAGCAGTATGGAGAAAACACAATAGTTAATCAGACCAATCCGAATGAATTGGAAAGGGAACTGGACATTCCTCTGGCAAAAGCTTGCCAGATAGTGGCGTCCTTTGAACTGGGCAGAAGATTTTTCAGGAAAACAAACGGAGGTCCTGCGGTGGTAAGGACTCCGAAACAGGCGTATGATTTTTTAAAAGATATGCGCGATTTACCGAAAGAACATTTGCGCGGAATTTATTTAAACAGTCGCCATCGTGTCGTTCACGATGAGATAATATCAATCGGCAGCTTAACCGCCAGCATCATTCATCCCAGAGAAGTTTTCAGACCCGCCCTGGACTGCCGAGCGGTCGCCGTTATCGTGGCGCATAACCATCCGTCTGGAAGCGTGAAGCCCACAAAAGAAGATATTGAAATAACCAATCAACTGGTGGAGGCGGGGAGAATTTTGGGCATTGACCTTTTGGACCACATTATTGTATCAAAGAACGGCTTTGCCAGCGTCCCCGCTGATTATAACAATTAATTATTTAACTGTCGGAAATCAATATTATCAGTTATTTTAAAAAATATTTATGAACAATATGTCGGAGCAAAAAAAGATTTTTCCGGGAGCGGAGCTTAAATATCGCGAAGAAACGGAAAAATACGCCATTTCCCAAAAACTTACAAAAGGTTTCGTTGTTTCCTCTCACCCTGAAGACAAATATTTTCTGATAGCCGACGGCGAGAAGCGAGATGACAAAGAGAGTGTCAAAAGGCATGTTGAAAGTGGAGATTATTTCGGGACACTCGCGACCGTCTTGGATTTGACGGGCGAAATAATGTCCATAGTGGATCAAAATATCAAGGAAATGAGGAAAAGCATAGAGGATATAAGTTCAGTTAACGAAAGAAACCGCAAAAAAATGGAATCATTAAAAAAAGAATTGGTCTTTTTGCAGGAAAATTACAAAATAATCAAAAAATAAATATTCATAAGGCGCAAGCGCCCGCGTCAATTCTCCGCGTTTTTTGCTTTTTGCGCTCATTTGCAATAAAATAAGTGTAATGAGCAATGTCGCGCTTTATCGCAAATATCGTCCCCAAAAATTTGAGGAAGTTTCGGGGCAGGATTACATCGTGGATATTCTTAGAAACGCCGTTAAACTGGGGAGGATTTCACACGCGTATCTTTTTTCCGGTCCGCGTGGCACGGGAAAAACGAGCGTGGCGCGCATTTTGGCGAAAGAGGCGGGATGTTCAGATGTTGACCTTATGGAGATTGACGCGGCATCTTCCAGGGGTATTGATGAAATAAGAACTCTTCGTGAGGGGGTTCGTTTCTCGCCGTTGAGAGGGGATGTGAAAGTTTATATCATTGACGAAGTCCATATGCTCACCAAGGAGGCGTTTAACGCGCTTCTTAAGACGTTGGAAGAACCCCCGAAGCATGCCATTTTCATCCTTGCCACAACCGAAGAAGATAAGGTTCCCGGGACAATCGTTTCTCGTTGTCAGCATTTCTCATTTCGGAAAATTCCGCATAATATTTTGGCGGAGGCTATGATTTCCGGAGCGAAAAAAGAAGGTTTTGAAATAGACAAGGACGCCGCCGGTTTAATCGCCCTCTTCTCCGAAGGATCTTTTCGCGACGCTTTGGGAATGTTGGACCAGCTTTTTTCATTGGGAGATAGTGACGAGAACAAAAAAATAACAGGAGAAGATGCGAGAAATTTTTTATCCGTTCCTTCTTCTCAAACAGTGAAAAAATTCATTTCTTCCATCGTGAAAAAAGACGCGAAAGCGGGAATAGAGGCGATTGAAGAGGCAACCGGGAATAATTTAAATATGAAAATGTTTTTGAAATTAATCTTGAGAAATGTTCGCGCTATGCTTTTGCTTCATATCGCTCCAGAAATGAAAGACAAAATCAAGGAAACTTTTGCAGAGGGCGAGTTTGAATTTTTGGAGAAAAATAAAGACATTCCGAAAGACGGGGAGTTGGAAAGGGCGCTTAAAATTCTTCTGGATTCTTATGATTCGCAAAACCGTTCTTATCTGCCTCAGATACCCATTGAATTGGCTTTATTAAAAATAACTTCACCAAAATCATTATGATTGTTTTTTTATATGTAATCGCGCTTGTAGTTTTAGGTCTGATATTCGCTTATTTCTACCGCAGAGTGCTGTCCTTCAAAAAGCGATACAAATATTTCGTTTGCGAAAATAATCGCCTTCGCGAGGAGAATAAGAAAATCAGGCGTTTGGCGAAAATAAAGTCCGAGTTCATCGCCATGACCGTTCATCAATTAAGGACTCCGCTTGCGAAAATAAAGTGGATATTGTATGCCTTTATTAGCGGGGATTTCGGTTCGTTGGACAAAAAGCAGAGGGATATTTTGGAGAGCGCCTATCACGCCAATGAAAATATGGTTCTCTTGTTGAAAGATCTTTTGGATATAAGCAAGACGGAAGATGCGGGACTGGGATATCGTTTCGCTAAAAGTTCCATTGAAACGGTTGTGGAGGGTCTGATGAAAAGTTTTGCTTTGGCGGCCAGGCAAAAGAAGATAGACCTTGTTTTTGAAAAACCAAAAGAGCGAATTCCAGGAATAATGATGGATTCCCGCAAGATAAGTTTGGCGTTGGGAAATTTGATAGACAACGCCCTTAAGTATACGGGTGAGGGAGGAAAGGTGGAGATTAGTCTGGAAAATTTAGAGGATTGTGTTAAGATATCCGTGAAAGACAACGGTATTGGAATTCCTGAGGAGGAAAAAGAAAAGATATTCACGCAATTTTTTCGGGCGAAAAACGCCGAGAGTTCCGTGGAAGATGGAACGGGACTGGGACTTTATATTGTTAAAAACATCGTTAAAATTCACGGAGGCAAAATTTGGTTTGAATCAAAGGAGGGTGAGGGGACCGTTTTCTCTTTTACCATACCTTTTAGAGAGGAGGATGAAATAAAGAAAGACGTAGAAAAATTCGTTGAAAACATATAACATTGCCGGATCGTCTAATGGCAGGACATCGCCCTTTGAAGGCGAGTATCTAGGTTCGAATCCTAGTCCGGCAGTTTTGAGCAGAGCGAAATTTTACTTATTGTGTTCCAGGAGCTGTTTTTTTATTGCTGATTGGAAGAGTGATTGTGAAAACTGTGCCCTTTCCGGTTTCGCTTTCCGCTTTTATTGTGCCCCCATGTCCTTCCACTATCTTTTTGCAAATGGCCAGCCCCAATCCCGTTCCTTTCGTATCGGCGTGGCGATTTTCTTTTATTCTGTAAAACCTTTTAAATATGTTGGGGAGATCTTTTTTGCTTATTCCGATACCTGTATCCGCGATGGACAGTTCGGCAAAACCGTTTCTTTTCTTCAGTGTAATAAGTATTTCTCGTTCATTTGATATATATTTTGTGGCGTTGCTTACGAGATTGGTTGCAAGTTCCTCTATTCTACTTTTGTCGGCAAAAACCCTGATGCCGGTGGCAATGTCACTCGCGATGGTTATGTTTTTTTCTTCAGCCATTATGCTAAATTCGTCCACTAAGTCTTTAAGGAGGCGGCTCAAACTGAAAGTTTCTTTTTTGAAAGCGTCTTCAATCGTCTCCAATCTCGCTAATCGTAAAAGGTCATAAATGAATTTTGAAATTCTATCAATAGATCTTTCAAGGACTGAAAAATTTTCGGCATTGACATTCTTCCTCCGCAAAACCCCGAGTTCGCTTTTAATGATTGTCAGTGGAGTTTGAAGTCCGTGGGATATATCCATTATTGTCCGTTTTTGCTCCTCCTGAAGCTCTTCTATCTTTGCCGTTCTCTGGTTTACTTTTTCTTCCAGTTCGCGCGAGTAATTTTTCATTTTTTCATAGAGCTCCGCTCTTTTTATGGATACTCCAGCTTGATAAGCGAATGTTCGGAGGAGTTTCACATCTTCGTCCGTGTATGGATCACCTGACATTTTTTTTCCAAGAATGATTTTGCCAATCAGCTTATTATCAAGAACAATCTTTGTGCTCAACTCTCCTTCACCAATTTTTTCCAGTTGCATTCCTGGGCGTTTTTCTTGCTCAATAATGGAAAAAACAACCTTGTCCGTTTTCATTATTTCTTTGAATTTTTTGGATGTTTTTCCGATTATGCGTTCAAGGCTGATATTTTTATTGAGAATCTCGCTTAACTCTTGGATTGCTTGAGAATAATCATACTTGTCTTTGAAAAAGATTTTGTCCGTTATTCTGCTAAAATACCGCTTAAGAGGCGGAACGCCAAAAACTCCAATGATAACAGTCAGCCCCGCGCTTATCAATACGGTTATGTTTGCCACTCTTTGGAAAAGATATCCAAGGATAAAGACACTCGCCAAGTAAAATCCGATAATAAAAACGAGAAGGGAAGTGTAAATAAAGCCCTTTTGGATAACAATGCGAATATCCATTAAATGATGGCGTATAATGGCGTAAGTGATGAACCCGACCATAAAAATACTGAAAATGGGTCCGAATTTTGACCAATCGGCATTTCCCGTAAAATATGGCAGGATAAGATTCGTGGCGGTCGCTCCCAGTATGAGTAACCCCCACCCCGCGATTACATATTTTATTTGTGCTTTGTGTGTTCCTCCCGTTTTTCTGTATTTTAGGTAAAGGTTGTAAGCTATGTTTATTGTAATTAACAAATAGAACGCGGCAATCATAGGATAGATAATGCCCAAGCTTATGCCGGATATCCCGTTTTTTCCCTTCAGTTCAACGCCGGAAATGACATATTTTCCCATAGAAAGGACAGAAAAAATTGCCACGGGGAAGAAATAAAAAATAATTTTTGCTTTATAATTTTGAATTTTAATCGGAAATGCGTATGAAAACCACAAAACGGCAAGCAAACCAAAAAGAGAGGCGGGGAATGTCATCTTTGTCCAAAATAATGCGGATGAGAAACTGAGACTGTTGTCCGCCATGGAATTAAACAGCGACCACAGCAAAAGAAAGATTACACTCAATATGAAAGTTATGTTAACGGTTTTTTTCAGGGCGTTTTTTTGCCTGACGATTAAAGATATTAATCCCAAGTTAATGACCCCTGCGATGGTTAGTATAATCCAACTTAAATTCATAATTGTTTGATTTTTTTTTAAAAAAAAAGGGGTATATTTTTATTATACCCCTTTATTAAAAGCTTTTCCTTAATTCCTCCAATCTCCGCGGAGATTGGATTTATCCATTATGTATTTCCATACCCCTATATTTTTTTCTTTGAAGGAAGACATCATATCCTCAACAACTAATACGCACGGGATGACCCAGCTTCCCTCGCACTGTTTTGGAATTCCTACAGGTTTTAAGGGGATGAAAAGTTTTTCCGCCAAAAGAAAAACTTTCAAATCCACCGCCATAAAGCAAACTTCAATGGCGTTGGCAAAAGAATACCAGTACCATCCTTTTGCCAAATCAATAGTCAGGATGCGTCTGCTTGTCCTTTTCCCCACAAGTCTCGTGGCCTCCATTATTTTACTTTTATCCAAACCCGATATTTTTTCCTTTATGCTGGAGTCCACGCCATCTCCGAGATTCCATAAATCAATACCCAATTCCTTTTCATGGGGAAATCCCATTTTGGAGTTTTTTACCAAACGCGCGCCACCGATTATTTCCAAATCTGAGTAAACGATGATAAAAGAACTCTTGGCATCGTATTTGTCTCTGAGAATGCCATCGGGAAAATCATTCCGATTAAGCCACTGCAGCTCTTTGTATATTTGAAATGAAAATTTCTGAAATTCCTTTATTTCTGCTTCTCTGTCCGCAAGTTTGATGATGATTTTTTCTTCCCGCCTAGAATTGAAATTATTCGTCCCAGGATTATCACTCGGTTTTTTCATTTGCCCCTCTTTTTTTGGTTACCGCGAGAATGCCTTGTTTTGCGTAAACAAAACTTATTTTGATTGCTCCAAACCCCGCCTTTTCAAGCAGGGTTTCCAATTCTTCCTTGTGGAAAAAATGGAATTCGGCGTTTTCGCTTATAAGACGATTGCATTCAGCCACCGTCATTATTTGTTCGCTCAGTTTGCCAATCCCTAATGCTTCGGATATAAGCTGGCGTTCTCGTTCTGTGGAAGAGTGCGTGCTCAGCCAGTATTCATCTGGTTTCCGGCTTCCGCAGTGTTCCTTTAAAATTAAGCCGTTTTCATAGCCCATTTTGGGTGTCTCCAAAATGAGTCGCCCGTCATTTTTCAAAACCCTGAAAAATTCCCTCAAAACAAACTCGGGTGAATGTGTGGCGTACAGAGTGTTGACACTGACAATCTTGTTAAAGAAATTATCAGCGAAAGGCAGTTTTTTGTTAATATTTATTCGTGAAAAACAAATTCTCTCGTCTCGGCATTTTTGCCTTGCCATTTTCAGCATTTCTTCGGAATAATCAATCGCCCATATTTCAAACTCATTTTTTTTGTTCTGTTTGAGCAACATTTCCGTCAGGTTCCCCGTCCCGCAAGCGGCCTCAAGAATTTTTTGTCCAGACAGGGAACCCAATTCCTGGACGATTCTTTCCTGCAGTTCCCGGTAGGGAACCAAATGGTTCAAGGCGTCATAACATTTCGCGTATATCGCCCATCTTTTTTTTTCAAAACTGATTTTTTCCTTATCCTCCACAATCAGCCTCCTTGTTATTTTTTAAAGTTCAAAGAGTTAACTCTCTGCCAACTATCATTATAAAGGATAGCAGTTAAAATTTTACTAAAAAAAAGTTAAAATAAATCTGGATTTTTAATAAAGTTTTTTTGAGGGGCAAAAACCAAAATCACTCCGAAATCCGGCGAGAAATGTTTCGGAAAATCAGTTTTTGTCTGGCAGTCCCATTTTATAGCCTCGGCCGGATATGGTTTGGATGAGCTTAGTTTTTCCTTTGGTGTCTATTTTTCTTCTCAAGCTCATAATGTGAGACTCAATGGTATTGGAAAAAGGGTCAATATTCATATCCCAAACATGCTCCATAATCATTCCGCGCGACAGGGCAACCCCGTTGTTTTTCATCATATATTCAAGAAGCGAGAATTCTTTGCGGGTCAAGCAAATTTCTTTTTCAGCGCGCCTGACGATATGTTCTTTAACATTGAGAACCAAGTCGTCTATTCGCAAAATTTCTCCTTCTATCCTCTTGGGTCGGCGGAGGAGCGCCCTTATTCTTGCCAAGAGTTCTTCAAAAGAAAAAGGTTTCGTTAGATAGTCGTCGGCGCCGGCATTCAGCAAATCAACTTTTGTGGAGGCTTCCGATTTAACGGAGAGCATTATGATGGGCATTGTTTTTCCCGCGGCCCTTATGTCCCTGCAAATTTCAGGCCCCTCCTTTTTGGGAAGTATATTGTCCATAACAATCAAATCATAGTCGCTGGTGCGCGCCATATATGAACCTTCTTCTCCTTCTTCGGCTGTATCAACGGCGAAGAATTCTTCTTGCAACGCCCTCTTGAGAAAGTCGCTAATTTCTTTTTCGTCTTCAATAATTAAAATACGCATAATACGGCTAATTTAATGGCTCTCTCACTTTATAATTTCTTTATAATTTCTTTATAATTATTTTAACAACGATTTGCTATAATCAAAGAAGGTAAATCTAGGAATCAGTCTATGAATTTATAATAACATGAAAGAGCGAAAAATACTTAAGAGATAAAAATCTTGCAATTTAAAATTTATCAGGAGCGATTACGGAAATTATTGAGAATAATGGTCGTTAAATTGTTCGTCCATGTTGAGTCGGGTTCGCGCCAAATTTTTAATCAGTATTAATTTTTCTTCGATCTTATTATTTTGATTAAAGACAAGATAGGACCCGGCTCAACATGGGCGAGAAATTCGGAAAACCTGTTAAGTTTTGATTTCTAGTTCTTTAAATAAATAAAAGGACCCCTTGCCTTTATGGCAAGGGGTCCTTTTATTTTTTAATCAATGAATTTGAAAGTTGAGAGGATTGCGTCGAGGAAGTCAGGTTGATCTAGAGGTATTACTCGCAGATTAAATATATTACCTTTATTAGAAAACATTACTTCAGTAAAACCATAGAAATCATACCATATAATTTTCGCTTCATTGATTGATTTTTCTTTTAATATAGTGAGGCGTTGACTTAGGTTGTCCGTGTAGAATTCCCTCAAGTATTCTTTTGGTGAGCTATTTTCGTTATTGAAGTGCATGCGTACCTCAATCCCTGAAGGATGGTCTTGGAAATATAAAGTTGTTAAATTTTCTTCTGGTGAAAGGGTTACAAATTGCCCTTTGCAGACGGATGTTTTTTTGTACTCTAAAACTTCATACTTTACAAAAACTTCATACATATACCACCCCTTCGGATACTTAAACTCATATCCATATTCTTCGTTTCTGCATATTTTCCATCCGGCAATCGCCTCTTTTGAAATATCTATCTCATTTTGTCCGGCTTTCCCGGATTTTTCAGGCAGGGTGGCGTTTTGCTCAGGAACTTTTTCAGCCCCCCGCTCTCCACTGTAAAAAAACAGAAAGGCGCCACCAATTAAAATGCCCACTACCGAGATTATTATCAAAATATTTTTCTTTTGCACGTTCTGTATTATACGGGAAAAGTGAGGGGGCGCAATGCTTGCTTGTGGAACCCTTCGGCGGATGTCCGGCGTTTCCGACAGTGTTACAAGATCCGAGCATGGTTATATATTATTATTTTGATTAAAGACAAGATAGGACCCGGCTCAACATGGGCGAGAAATTCGGAAAAATTCGCGGGGTTTCCTCGCGTTTTTTTATTTTCTCACACAAGGCGTTCGGGCGTTTTGACCGCCACTATGTTAAAATGAGATTATTGGAAAAAACATGGATAAACATCTTCACCAAATCGCAATGTGGCTCATTTTCTTCGGAGCGCTTGTTCTATTGTATTTTTCTTTGGTCTGGTTTGAACGAGGGAAAATTATAATGGGTTTCGGAATGTTTGTTATGGCGGTAGTCGCCCTGTCTAATTTTTATCTTCACAGAACAACAATGAAAAGCGACACGGGGGAAAAAAACGATTATGAAACAAAATAAAATTTATATTTACGGAAAGCACGCGGTCATGGAGGCGCTTTCTCACACTCCGGGAGCGTTTGATAAAATCTTCTTGGCAAAAGAAGGCGAGAACGAGGCGTTGACTGCCACCGCCCGCCGAGCCGGCGTTCCCGTGGCATCTTTGGGTTCGGAAAAATCACCCGACCGCGCCCTCGGCTCAGCCTCCCATCAAGGGGTTATAGGGCGCGTTTTATTGGATCGGCTTATAAAGCCTTACGACGATTTTATTCACGATTTGAAGATTGGTCCAGACACATCGCTTGTTCTTCTTGGAGAGGTGCAGGATCCGCATAATGTGGGCGCGATAATCCGTTCGGCGGCGGCATTCGGAGTTTCCGGCATTCTTATTCCCAAACACAATCAGGCTCCGATTACGGGAGCCGTTGCCAAGGTTTCCGCCGGTATGGCGTTTCGCGTTCCGATTGTTGAAATAGGGAACGTCAATGTCGCCATCCGCGACCTTAAAGATTGCGGTTTCTGGATTTACGGTCTTGACGGGCGGGTGGAAAAGACCGTTACGGGTGAATCGTATGACAAGCCGGCCGTTTTTGTTTTAGGCAATGAGTCCGAAGGCTTGCGGCAAAAGACCGCCGAATTGTGCGATATGCTTGTTTCCATACCCATGCATCCGCGGTGCGAGTCGCTCAATGTCGCGGCGTCCGCCGCCGTAACATTCTTCGCATGGAGTCTTCAGCATCCTGGAGCTCTTAAAAAATAAGGATGTAACTTGTTTATCACCTAAACTTCCGAGCCGGCAAAGTCCTACTTGGCAACATCTTTAAATCATGATAGTTTTTTTAAGAAAAAGGAGGTGAGCGTATGAAGAGATTTATGGTTCCGAGAATCGCGCATTGTTGCAAAGGAAGCTGAAGTCTTGGACGTGGTTAAAACCACGTCCTTTTTATTCCCTAACCCCCCAGGAATTTATTTCCGTACCGGATCCAGCAATCATCAATTTCCTTCTTGGTGAGAATGTCTGTCATAAGATTTATGAATATTTTTTTTGCCATATGGCGAGAGAGAAATTTATCCGGTCCTCCCGATATTCTCCCGTTTCTTTTCCATTTTTCGCTGAGCTCAGTGGCGATTTTAAAAGGGAATACAACTAGCACTATATCATCAATTTCTCCTCCGTTCTTTTGTAGTCCCATTTTCGCTTTTCGCACTTGTTCCTTCTTTTTCCCCTCCGTTTCAGGGTTTATGGAAAACTGGATTCCGACATCCTCAACTGTTTCGTTTTCCTCAACTCTGACGCCTCTCTTATTTTTTTTGCGATGAATAATAAAATCTATTTTTTGTTCAACATCTTGAAAAACATCAGCTTCTTTAATTTGGAAAGGCGCATCCGCGTCAATATTCATTTTTTTGAGAATGTTTTTTACCATCGTTTCGGAAACAAACCCAGCCTTCTTTTGTCGCTTACCCGAGGCTTTTTCTTTGGATATTGTGCGGTACGCATCTTTGCGCCATTCATGAGAAATATTCCCTTGAGTTTCACTTTCCGTTATCTGACTGTCTAAAAGGTCTCCGAGTTTGTTTTTGGCGCGTTCCACCAAATATTTTTTTAGCTCCGCTCGCGGAACGGAGCGTTCATCCAGGTCATAATAGACACCCCAATCCATATCCGTTATTATTTCCCCGAATGTCGCCTCTCTTTTAACGTGATTGTCGTCTTCGTATGTAAAAGCGTCTTCCAGGTCGTCAAATTTTGCCAGACGATCTCCTTTTTCTCCTTCGTTGCGACAGTCAGGGTTATCCAAACAGGCAAGTTGTTTTTTGAGTCGTTCCATTATCAACTGCTTTTTTTCCTGGATAGCGTAGATTTTTTTTTGAGTATCCGCATCCGTGCCTTGGCGTTCAGCCGCCTTTTTTAGGCGCCAGTCAATAGCTTTTTGAAGTTCATCCGTTTCGCTTTCCGTCTCATTCCCTTCCAACTCCTCCTTGGAAAGCTCACTGAACGACCGCAGGTCTTTTTCAAATCTCATTCTCATATGAACTGATAGTAACACCAATAGACTTATATTTCCAATGTTTTTTGGTCTTTTACCATAACAGAACTTTTTGAAATAATTGAATTTTTCGTATATGTGTTATCATTAGAGTATTATAAATCAATTTAACAATGAAAATTATAAAATGAAAAATAAAAACAATAGGGGTTTTATGGGCATTTTAGTTGTTGGAATAATTGCTGTTGTAATCGCCGGGATAGTGGCGTATGTCATTATGCAAAAGTCCGAGAAGAAATCGTCTGAACGGCAGGCGGTTAGCCAAACTGAGCAAAAAAAAGAAATGAACAGGGGAAATTCGTTTTTTGTGGATATTCCGAAGACACTTGGCATAAGTCCGGAGAATCTGACAGTGAGTTCATTATTTGAAGAACAACCTGTATCAAAGGATGGTTTTTTCTCGCTTGCCAAGTCCAAACTGGATAGCATATACCAAACTATTTTTATCAAAGATAAATCCGGCCATCAAATTTTGATGGCCGTTGCTTTTCCGCGAAGCAGCGCGCCAAAAACACTGACGACAAAACAGAAAGAACTTATTGAACCCTATCTTTATCCAAACCGCAGAGCGATTGTCGCGGACACAAAGAGCACGACACTGGCGCTTCTGATTACAAGCGCCGAAATAATGACGACGACTGATACAGGTGGTCTTTTACTGGAGACAATCAAGTTTTTGGAAAGAGATGATTTTGACAAGCTTGCTGAATCAGTGAACCGGATGTTTACAGAAAACCCAAGAGGGTATTTAATCAGCGAAAATAAGCTTTTATACTCTAATATCCTTAAGTTTGCTGAAAAGGCATCTTCAGCCGTGAAGCAGCCCGAAGCGGTCGGCGAAAACGAAAGTTATTATGATTGTGGCGCTTCCGACTCTTGCTTTTCGGAGTATGTCAAATTGTGCAGCCCGGCAAAAGCCATGATTTTAGAAAACGGACTTTCTTTTGAAGAAAAAGTACGCAAGGATAAAGACGGGCAATGTGATGTCTATCTGAAATACATATCCGCTCCCGCCGGCTTTACCGGCGTAATCGGGAAGGAAATGTCTTGCAAGGTTCCAGAGTCTCGTCTCGCGGATTTTAGGGACTATTTGAATGAGGGGCAGATGAAGAAGTCATGCAAAGGGTCACTAGTTGACTTCATAAGCTCAAAAAAAGGAAAGTAAAGATTTAGTCGGGCGGACACAATAAGCCAGCTCGCAATTCAATCTAATTTACCGTGAATATATGAACAAGAAAAACTTTATAAATGTGATTATCGGAATAGGCGTGGTGATTGTTTTGACCGCGATTGTTTATGTTGTGGCAAGGAGCAAGGTAGAGCCCCCCTTATCCCAAAATCATCAGCAAAATAATGATTCCAATACTCAAAGAAACGCGCGGAAAGAAACAAACAACAAAGAAAATTCAACCATTAAAAGAGAGCCGTCCACGGATAAAACAGCGAGATGGAAAACTTATCGGAACGAGAAGTATGGATTTGAAATAAAATACCCTGATGTTTTTCAAATCACATCGGAAGGAATGGGACGAGGAAAATATTCTCAAGAGCAAGGAAGTTGTTCCATTGTTTACGAAGTGGTTTTTATTGATTCGATGCTACAGAAAAAGGCATGGGAGGGGAATGCTAAAACCAGAGTCCCGAGTGTCTCGCTAAGGGTGGAAAATGCTGACTGCCCTTCTGTTTTTGACGAAAAATACCCTTTACCGGAAGGCAAAGGTGAATTAACCGATTTTCAAAAAGCCTTTCCTGAACAAGTTTCAAGGATTATAGGCGAACTTGTGAATATGGGGATTCCCCGCGATAAACTGCTTTCGCAAATATTTACTCGCGGAATCTCATGGAACCCGAGTAACTACGAGCCCTCATACGGATGCAAAAAGATTTTGTTAATTAATACAAAAGACGGTTATGCGGTAAAACAATCCAAATGTATGACTGGTCCCGTGCGTCCGCAAACGACGGCTTTTATTATTCCGACCGAAAAATATATGTTTGAGCTGTATGATGAATCTTCAGATTACGAACTTTCCGGGGTATTTGATAAGATACTCTCCACTTTTAGGCTTATCAAGTAAACAAAGTCAAACCAATTTTTTTTAAAACACATGCCGGTGGCGTCCCTGCGTCGCGCGCGTTTGCGTTTTGTTTGTCAATGATGTTTAATGCACATATTGGATTAACAAAAAAAACAAAATGAACATAGAAAAATTGGATGATGTTTTGAGGGGCGAGCCGAAATACCGCCTCAAGCAGGCCAAGGAGGCGATTTTTCATAATTTGGTTGATGACTGGTCTAAGGCGCCTTGGTTGCCTTCGGCGCTGAAAGAGAAATTAAAAAAAGAATGCCCGCTTGAAATCAGGGGAAAAATTCTGAAATCTGGCGATGGGCAGACCTTGAAAGCACTCATTGAACTTGATGACGGGCTTAAGATTGAAGCCGTTTTGATGCGGCACAAGGGAGATTTGGGAACAAGGAATACTGTGTGCGTTTCTTCGCAGGTGGGGTGCCCGATGGCGTGCAAGTTTTGCGCTACCGGCGAAATGGGATTTAAGCGGAACCTGACCGTAAGCGAGATTGTGGAGCAGGTTTTGTTTTTCGCCCGCAAGGGGCACAAAATCTCAAATGTCGTTTTTATGGGTATGGGAGAGCCGTTTTTGAATTATGATAATGTTATGGGAGCGGTTCGGATTTTGAACGGCGAAGACGGCTTGAATATTGGAGCGCGCAAGATTTCAATTTCAACTTCCGGCGTGATTGAGGGCATTGAAAAATTGGCTGAAGAAAAATTGCAGTTGAACCTCGCCATTTCTCTGCACGCGCCGGACGGCGCCCTGCGATCCGAACTTATGCCAGTAAACAAAAAATATCCGCTTGAAAAAGTCTTGAACGCGGTTGACGATTACATCAAAAAAACTTCCCGCAGGGTGATGTTTGAATATCTGCTGATTAAAGGCGTGAACGATTCACCAAATCACGCGCGCCGGCTCGCGAGAATTATGAGAAAACCGCTTTATATGGTTAATTTAATTAAATACAATCCGGCGGGAGGAGATTTCCGGCCTTCGGACGCGAACGCCGTAAAAAGATTTCAAGGAATTTTGGAAAAAGAAGGAGTCGCCGTCACCGTTCGCTATCGTTTCGGCGGTGAAATAAAAGCCGCCTGCGGACAGTTGGCGAGAGAGAAGTAACTTGTTTTTTAAGATTAAATTTTGCCTTCGGGAACGATCTACATTCTCCTGCAGTAAATCTTTATTTAGTGTAAAATAAAATCAATGGCAAATGATATGAATCAAAAAGGTTTTACATTGGTAATAACAGTTTTGGCGGTATTTGCCATTTTGATTGCCGTTGGCGGAGGAGTTTTTTATTATTTGACTTCAAAAAACAGTTCCGATACGCGCATTAATACCGAAGGTATTAAGGACAATCAGTTTCGCGGCGTGGGCATTGATGAATGTGCCGGGAGAGAGGATTGGTGCGATAATTCAAAAGCTCCCGATATTTCCGTTAAATTTGAAACCGAAGAACGATTTAAAAAAGATCCATGCAACCATGGCGATTATTATGGCAAATTTGAGATATATAAAGACGGCAAAGAAATAGTGTCGGTGGATAATAAAAATTGCGAGGTTTATAAATCAGAAATTTTATTAGTAAACAATAAATACGCACTTTTTTCCATTTTGCCGGGCGGAGCCGGAGGGCATATTGTTTATGGAAAATATACAAAATTGTATAAATTAAATTTCAACGACAATTCACTTAATATAGTATTTCAGCAGCCATACATGACCGACATTGATGTCAGCGGAGATACTGTCGTTTATAACAAAAAAGACAAAACTATTGATAAGATTGCCGTAAGGAGCTTGATTACCGGTCAGAAAAAAGATTATAATCTTCCATCCATTGGAGAAACCGCATCCTATCAAGTTGGCAGTTTTAAGTTTTCCCCAGATGCGGAGAAAATAGCCATGGCTGTTACAGGCTATGATTCCGCCAATAAATTTGAGGGAGAGATTTATATTTTAAACATGAATAATGGCTCGTATTCTTTGTATAAAAGAACCCCCACTCCTCCCGTAATAGAGGGGTGGGTCAATAATAGTGAACTATTGTATCGGATTGAGGGCAAGTAAAAAATAAATCACGATTATTTTTTTACTTGTCTTATTTGCAATCGGCTTAAGAGGGAAAACGATTAACGACCGAAGCGCCTCACTCTTTTCTGCCATGGGAATCCGTGATAACATAAGAAACAGTTCCGGCGGGTGCCGGAAAAACACGAGATGAATCATAATTTTGAAAAACCTGAAAAACAAACAGCCCGGGAAAACGAACCCCAGAAACCGATTTTGGATATGGGTTCCGTTCTGGAAAAGATA
>CAYWCU010000016.1:0-21097 GCA_964456855.1 uncultured Candidatus Saccharibacteria bacterium
TGAAGGAAATGGGTTTATCAGAGCGAAAGTGCCATAAGTGGTGGACTAGTACACAAACTTTATTTTTTGCGCTTCTTGTGCTAGCATTGTTCACAGATTGAGTTTTACCCATATTTATTCTTAAAGGAGGGACGTGAATGAAAGTTTCTGACTTTTATCGTGACAAAGATGGGGTGTTTAAAATTACCCTGTCGCAAGAGGGTTCGGACGATATGCTGTTCTTATGGGATATGTTCACCGCCCATAAGCCACCTGATGGAAAAATTGACATGGTGGTAAGTTACCATTATGTCAAGGAGGATATAGTGGGTATTGTCCTTGAATTGACTCCCGTACGGATACAGAGTAAAAAGCCGTAAAGGAGGCGAAGCGAAAAACCCTTGGAAACGAGGGTTTTTTTGTTGGTTGATTGTTTTATTACGCGTGTTCCAGTGCCAAATTTATTATTTCGCGGGCGATTTTTTCGGCGGCGTTCGGACGGGAAAACTTTTTCGCCGCCTCTCCCATCGTCTTTAGTTTGTCTTTGTTACCCAATAAGCGATTCACCTCAGATTGCAAAATGTGTGGTGAAAGGTTCCTTTCGTCAATCACGTCAGCGGCGCCCACTTTCGCGTAAGAATAGGCGTTCGCGCGTTGGTGGTCCTGCGCGGAGTTGCCCAATGGTATGAGAATGCTCGGCAGGCCGGAAGCGGCTATTTCAAAAATCGCCCCGGCGCTGGCCCGAGAAATGACCAAATTTGCCGCGCCGTATGCCATTCTCAGGGCGTCTAGATTGAGATAAGGAAAGAGATGATAACGCGAAGAATAAGGAGAGTTTTCCAAAACTACTGAACTCCTGTTTTTTGTTTCCGTGAAATTGTTTTTTCCGGATTGGTGTATAATTTGGTATTTTTTAATGAGCTCTGGAAGAATGTCCAAAAGATTGTCGTTTATCACCCTGGCGCCCTGAGAGCCCCCCATCACGAGAATTATAGGCAATCCCTCTTCTAAATTAAGGAATTCTTTAGCTCCTGTTTTTGCCAGAATAAACAATTCTTTGCGCACGGGATTCCCCGTCAGGGCGGTCTTTTCCTTCTGAAAATATTTTTGCGCCTCTGGGAAAGAAATAGCCACTTTTTTGGCGAATTTTCCGGACCAGTGGTTAACTTTGCCGGGAATGGCATCCGAATCATGTATTATAAGCGGAATACCGAAAAATCTGGCGGCGAAAACAGCCGGGAAACTGGCATATCCTCCTTTGCTGAACACGACATCCGGAAAGTCAAAGAAAATACTAAGTATGGCTTTCAGCGCCCCCAGAATCGTTTTGAAAGAATCCGTTACATTTAAGAGAGAAAAATATCTCCTTATTTTTCCGGAGGAAACTTTTTTGAAACGCACTCCTTTCTGACGAAGCAATTCATTGTCATAGGGAGCGTCCGACATAAAAATGATATCAGAGACGACAATTTTTTCTTCTTCTATTATTTTATTAAGAGAATCAATGACCGCGATTATTGGGTAAAAATGGCCACCTGTTCCCCCTCCCGTGAATAAAATTTTCATTTGATTGTTTTTTTAAATTCTTTGTTTGGCATGCTTTGAGATATTAAGCAATATTCCTATTTCCGCCAACGTTATCGCCATTGCCGAACCGCCTTGACTGATGAATATCAGTGGCAACCCGGTGAGCGGAAGCAATCCAACCATTGAGGCGATATTTATGAATGATTGGGATATTATAAGTATAACAATTCCCGAGGCTAACAGTCCAGCAAAGCTATCCGGAGCTCGGGAAGAAATAAGCAGACCTCTTCCGGTAAAAATGATAAAAAAAGCGAGTAGAAACAACCCTCCCGCAAAACCGAATTCTTCCGCGAAAACGGCGAATATGGAATCCCCTATCGGTTCGGGCAGGTAGTTGAATTTTTGAATACTCATTCCAAACCCCCTTCCGAATAATCCTCCCGAACCGACGGCAATCATTGACTGGTTAAGTTGGTATCCTATGCCCTGGGTATCGGAAGAAGGACTGAGAAAGACCTGCATTCTTGACATGGCGTGGGGTTTTATGAAAATAAGCGCTCCCAGAAGCGCAAATCCCAAAAAGACGGCAATGGCGACATGGCTTAATTTTCCTCCACCCATAAAAAACATCGCCAAGCTGGTAATGGCAATCACGCCCATGGTTCCCAAATCAGGCTCCATAATAAGTAAAAGGGCAACAAATCCCGTAATAATCAGAAAAGGAATAAATCCGTAGGCGAATGAACCTATTTGCTTCTTGCGGGAGCTTATCCAAGAAGCCAGATAGACGATGAAACCGAACTTGAGGAATTCCGAGGGCTGGAAAGATATCGGCCCGAGCGAAAGCCATCTTCTGGCTCCGCCGTGCCGAAAACCGAGATAAGATTGAAAGACAAGAATGGTGATTAAAAAAGAAAAAATAAAAATCGGCGTGGCGTATTTCCTCCAATTTTTGTAAGAAATACGAGATGTAATCAAGCATAGAATAATTCCCACTCCCACACCGAGAACGATTTGTTTGGAAAAGACATCAAAGAAACCGGCTCCTTTTCTGTTTAGAAGTCCCAAAGAGGCGGATGCCAGTATGAATATTCCCATTAGAACCAGGATTCCGACGATACATAAAAAAATTTTATCGTAATTTTTATGGCGACTCATTATTGTGTTACTTTACCTTGGTGGAACCAAGCCGTCAAAGATTTCTAAAAAGAGAGAATTTAAAATATAAACTGCGACCGGTCCTCATTCTTTTTTGATAACTTGCCCGGCGAATTTTTCCGCAAGTTCCTCCCCACTCAAAACCAATTGTCCATTGACAATGACATATTCAACGCCTTTTGAAAATTGAAAAGGATTTCGGTATGTCGCCATATCCGATATCTCTTCGGGATTAAATACGACTATATCCGCTTTGTTTCCTTTTGCGATAATTCCCCTGTTTTTTATCCCCAAAATAGCTGCGGGGAGCCCCGTCATTTTGCGGATGGTTTCTTCCCACGCCGGTTTGTCTTTTTGCGCCGCGAACATTCTTATGGCTTTGGGGAAAGCGCCGAAGGACCGAGGATGAGGCAAATCCCGCTTGGGGTTTGATATTTGCGATTTCAAATTACTGTTGTCATAGCCCACTCCATCCGAAGCAATCGCCGAATATTCTTCTTTCTCCAGTTCCTTGATATTGTCCATTGAAACGACCTCGCTGAACATGGAAACATGCAAATCATTTATCAAAAGGAGGTTAAGAATCAGTTCCTCGGGTGAAAGTTCGGTTGAGGAGCTCAATTCAGCGATGGTCTTTCCAAGGTTCCCCTGTTCATAAAAAGAGGACGCGACTGTTATCTTGTCATAATGGAGAGTCAGTTTTTTCAAGTATTCAACCACCTCTTTTCTCCTTTCGCTGTTTTGCGATTCAAGAATGGCCGCTATTTCCTTCCTTTTCATTTTTCTCAGCCACGCCGGCAAGAGCATAAAAAGATCGGAGCCCGTTCTTTCGTAAGGGAAAAAATCAAGCGTCAATTCTATCCCTCCGAAAATGGCTTTTTTCCGCGCGCTATTCATCATTTTCAAGGCATCCCCGAACAATGGCCAAGAGCTTCTTCCCAGCACCTTAAAATGGGAAATGTGAAGACGCGCCCCACTTTTTCTGGACAGTTGAATCAGACGGGATATTGCGGGAAGAATATTTTTTCCTTCGTCCTCAAGGTGTTGTTTTGACACTCCCTTGTTTTTGGCGACAACTTTTAATAATTCCACCAAATCATCATCGCTTAATGAACTCATTTGAACCGATCCGAGGTGGGCGGACAATCCAAATGCTCCTTCTTTGAATGATTTTTCCAAAAGAAATTTCATTTGGTCCACTTCCCCCTCCGCCGAATCATAGAGTGTTTGCAGACCGACCATACTGGCAAAATTGATTCCCATGCGATTTTTTCCCAATTCGTAAAACAGCTCGTCCATTGTCTGCCAATTCACATTTGTTTTTGATACTTCAACCCACTTATCAATGCTTTTCAATCCCTTTTTCCCGACCAACGGGGCGATTGAGGAGCCACAACTCCCCCCCACTATGGTCGTCACTCCTTGTCTGACCAAGCTCTCCTGCAGGGGGTCAGTGAACAGTGTCCAATGAGTGTCGGAATGGTTGGTCAGATCTATAAAGCCGGGGCAGACATATTTTCCTTCCGCGTCAATAATCCTGATGGCGTTATCGTTTTTCAGGTCTCCAATTTTTTTAATCTCCTCCCCGCTGACGGCAACATCCATCTTTTCCGCCTTACGGCCGGAACCGTCCAGGACACTGCCGTTTCTGATTATGATATCGTAATAAGCCATATATTTAATCGTGTTGAATTATACATTATTTGCCTGTTTTAAATAATTTACTGAAATTGTTTTTGATAAATTCTTTTACGGGTTCTTTCATTGCATGCCCTATCGCTCCAGAAAAAATTATCGCGCCGACACCACCAGACAGAGTAAATCTGCTTATTTTCTTCCTCTTTTTTCCTCTTTCGGATTTAAATAATTCCTTGTTCCATTTCTCATTGCTTTTGTTCATCACAGATGAACCTTCTGAACCCAAAGAAGGGAAGAAAGATTTGAATTTCTTGAAAATTTTCTTCTTTTCTTTTTTTTCTTGAGAACTCTTGATTCTGGCTTCAAAGGCGACAGCGGCCGCAGGAGCCCCGAAAATTCTTTGGAACCATCTTCCGGTAACCACGCCACTTGCCAAAGACCATCCGACGACTCCGCCGATATGTCCCGCTCCCCAACCGCTGGCGAGCAACGCCGCCGATAACATGTACTTATATTTCGCTGGTATTTTTCTGTAGCGGTCAACCACCCTCTTGGATATCCTGAGAATCTTTTCCGCTCGGCTTTTTCCGTTAAATTCCAGGCTTATTTCGGCCTTGAGGTCGTTGAATTTGATTGCCTCGTCCACCACAGTTTTCAGTAAAATTTCTTCACCCTTTTTTCTCAATTTCTCTTCCTTTACATTGTCAGAGATAACAGATTTCATTTCTTGCGCGTCCTTATTCCAAAGATACCGCCTGTAGGCGTTTAGAGAATCCCTGTAATCTTTTTCAATCTCGGCTACTCGGCGCGCTTTTTCTTCGTCTTTTATTTTTTCACTTCCGAAAATTCCCCATATCTTTTCTTTTAATTCAGAATACTCTCTCGCGAGTGCGCGACGTTTGTCGGAAACTTCTTTTTCCAGTTTCTCCTCTTTTTTATTTTCCTCTCCGGCATATTTTTTCCACAGTTCTTTAATCTCCCCTTGCCTTTCGTTTTCTTCCTTTTTGGCGACTTTAAATTTCTCGCTCGCCTCCAGCCTTTGCGCTTCTTCCAAAAGTTCGTCGGTTGGTTTCCTGTAATCTTCAAGATCTTTGCCGATTTCCATTACCAATTCTTCGTCCCCCGCTCTCTTGGCGGCTTCCATTTGTCGTTCAAGTTCTTCTCCTTTATTTAATTCAATTTTTCCCCGGGGGGCTTCTTTTTTGGCGGCATTTCCGCCCTTCCCTTGAAAATCTTTATTTTTCTCTTCTTTTTCTATTTTATCGCCGTTTAATCTTCTTAATTCGTTGAGGGGTACAACCTTCTTCAAAATCTTTCCTTCAACTTCTTTAATAACAACGGCATCGCTATCATTAATAATATTCGTCACCATCCATCCTTTTTCTATTTCGCCCGAACCTCTTTTTACTTTAACCTCCATTGGCTTTCCTTCTTTTACCGCTGCTGCTATGTTTTCCAGCGTCATTTTTTCTTTCTTACCGGGAATGGAGCTTTCTTCATTCTTTGTTTCCACCCCTGTCTCCTTGGCTTTTACAGCATTTTTCTCTTCTTTTTCTATTTTATCGCGGTTTAATTCTCTTAATTCATCAAGCGGTATAATCTTTTTCAAAATTTCTCCATGGACTTCCTTAATAACAACGGCATCGCTATCATTAATAATATTCGTCACCATCCATCCTTTTTCTATTTCGCCCGAACCTCTTTTTACTTTAACCTCCATCGCTTTTCCTTCTTCCATCGCCCTTGTTATGTTTTTTAAATTTATTCCTTCTTCTTTGTCGGAAGCGGGATTTTTTTCATCCTTTATTTTTTCTCTTATTTCCTTCGGCTTTACAACCTGTTCATTAGGACGGTTTTCCTTTTCTTTGGTTCTGTCCCGCGCCGCCTTGGCTTTCTCAAGTTCTCTTCTGAAATAATCAGTTTTTCCGCGATATTCAGAGGCAAGCTTTTTATCGCCCTTTTTTTCGTAAAATTCCGCCTTCTTCCGGTTTGTCACGAGTTCTTTTCCGAGACGGTCTATGTCTTTTCGCACGCGGATGGTAAAAGGAACGAAGGATTGCTCTCGCTCCGGTTTTTTTTGTTCGCTTTTTTTTCTTTTTGCAGGTAATCGTTCTTCCTTTTTCTCGCTTTCCGGTTCCGAGTTATTTTTAGTTTCCCCAACTCTAACATCCCCATCTCTTTTTTCAGGGTTTTCAGGAACTTTAAATCTGTCTTTAAAACTTTCAAGACCGGAAAAACCACTTATTGTGTGTTCAAATTTAGATTTTGCCATATTATTCTAAAGACACTTTTAAGCTGTTAATTGATTCTTTCATATCGTCTTTGAACTCCGCGACTATTTCTTCAACCGTTTGTTCATAATTATTGATTTTGGATTTCAAAAAAGCATCTATTTCTTCCGGCGAAGCGTTTTTTTGAATTTTTTCAAATTCCTCCATTTCACTGTCGGACAATCTGCTAAGAAGACAGGCGATGAGGTTCTTCATCGCTGATTCCGTTATTTCATTCAAAACTTTCTCTCGGTTTTCTTCCAATAAGTCACCCAGTCCCATTTCCTTGATGATGTCATTTTTTATAGTAATCATTTTTTTATCAAAAGAGCTGAATAATCACAAATCCGCTCCTTTTACTGATTATACCTTTTATTGATTTCATCTTCAATCTCTTCACGCGGCCGCCCATACTTAAGCGAAGAAAGCTGGCTGATGTATTCGCCGAATGCGGGGTCCCCTTTTTCAAAGGGGACCGTATTTATGTTGAATGGCCTGGACATTTGTCCGTCAATCAAAAGTTTCAGATAAGCGTTGTAATTGTCTATGTTCATCAAATCGTATGAATTAAAAATCGGTTCAAATTGCTTCTCCAAAAATTCGGCGTCTTCCGCGCCTATGCGAAAACTTGCTATTGAACCTACATTTCCGAAAACGGCTTTTTTCACCCCCTCCTCAAGTTGGGCGGTAAATTGGTGAGCGATGGTCAAATCAAGCCGATATTTCCGCGCCTCGGAAAGAATGGTTGATATGGAATCCGTGGTAACGTTTTGAAACTCGTCTATATACAGATAGAAGTCTTTGCGTTCTTCTTCAGGTATGTCAACTCGGGAGAGTGAGGACATCAAGAGTTTTCCCACTATAATTAACCCGAGTAAGTTTGAATTCAAATCGCCGAGACGCCCTTTTGAAAGATTAATCATAAGGATTTTTCCTTCATCCATCACTTTCCTGAAATTAAAGGAAGATTTTTGCTGCCCGATAATCGGTCTCATTATGTCGTTGCCGAGAAAGTTGTCAAATTTACTCGTGATGTAAGGAACCATATTTGCCAGAGAGCTTTCTCCTCCGGCTTTTTCGGCTACTTCCGTCCAAAAAGTTTTCACGATTGGGTTTCGCGACTTTGAGATTTTGTAATCACGAAATTCTTTGTCGCTCAAAACCCTGCTTACCTCAAAGAGAGTGTTCCCGGATTCAGGATCATCCATAACAAGCATAACCGAATTTCTAAAATACTGTTCAAACATCGGACCGCCGGAGGTTTTCATATCAAAAAGTTTGTCAAAAATTCCAAGAAGTTCATTGACTATAAATGTTTTTTGTTCGGGATAACGAGGGTCATACTCCAGCATATTAAGACCCATTGGGCGGGAAATGTCCCCGGGATTGAAATAAATAACATCATCGGCGCGTTCTTTGGGAATTCTGGCGAGTATATCCTGAAGGTCAGACCCATGCGGATCTATAAAACATATTCCCTTTCCCGCTTCAATGTCTTGAATAATCATATTCTTGAGCAAAACTGATTTACCCGTTCCTGTTTGTCCAATTACATAGAAATGCCTCCTTCTGTCCTCGTCATTCATATAAACCTTTCTTTTTTCGCCCCTGTAAACATTTTCGCCCAAAAGGAGTCCGGATTCAGGCAAGTTTGAAGGTGGCGCCGATTCCTTGGTTTTTGCGTATTTCAGTTGGGGAGCTGAGGCTATTGAAATGCCGGACGGAAAATGAAATATTGTCGCCAGTTCGGCAAGGTTGAGAAAAATCGCATTCTTTTTTTCAACCATTCTGTAAGAGAAAAGACGGAATAATTTCTTTAATCTCCTTCCCCTTGGTCTTACGAAATAAAAGGCGTTTCCCTGCGCCTCTTCAAACTGCAAAAAGGCGCTTTCCATTTCTGAAAGAATTGACTCCGCCCTCTCCTCACTTTCTGATGAGGAAACGAAAAGCCGAATATTGACCGCCAATGATTGGCGGGACGCCTTTTCTTCCAAAAGTTTTACCGTCTCTTCGTTTACAGGTTTTTGCCTAACCTCTTCTTTTTTGGACGGCGATCCGAATATCGCTTCCCAAAAACCGACAAGGAATTCCATAAACAATCCCCTTTCCGGCTCAATCGCCTCGGAAAAAGATTTTCCTTCGCGCATTTTCAGAGCCGTTTTCTTGGCTCTTCCGGCCACCTTGTTTCCCGAAGAAGAGACCACTACTTGAAACGCCGCGCCCTCCCCTTTTTTGCTGAGTTTTGAAAATGTGTTTATTAAAACTTGAATCGGATCGGATTCAAATTTGTCGTATGTCTTAATCGGCAAAACAACATTTCTTTTCAGTTTCGCGATTAAGCCGAGAGAGAAACCTTCCGGCTTAAAAATATTGTAGTCATCTCTCTTGATTGTTATTTTTGCTTCCGGGAAAAGACCATTGACCTGTTTCTCAAAAATTTGCGCCTTGTTTGCCGGAACGGCGCAATAGAAAATCACTTCATCTTCCGAGTATGGAAGCCCCACCTCCATGACAAAATAAGATCCGATGGCGACCATCCCGCTGTAAAATTGTTCCATTACGGCAATTAATTCTTTTGGAGGCTTTTTCCCCTCCTCTCTCGGTTTTTCTTGCGGAAGGGTTATTTCATAAAGAACAAAACCTAAGGCGTCTTTTACCTTTCCGCTCCCTCTTTTTTTCGCTATTTCAGGATGGCTCACCAAAAAGGTCGCCAACATATCATGGAAATCGTCCGTAAGGTGAGGATCATTTATTTTTTTTGAAACGGAAACAGCGTTCAGGATACCTTTGTCTTGGGCGATTTGCATCAGTTCCATCATCTGTTTTTTATGTTCTTCTTCCGTTTCCATTCCTGAGATTCGTTTTGCGTGTCCCTCAATTTCTTGTTCAGGCAAACGATAATTTTCTTGCAAAATTTCCTCGGGCACGCTTTCGGCGTGTTCTTTGATTGCTTCTTGCGCGGCATTTCTCTCTTCGCTTCCCTCCATAGAGAAAGAAGATTCAAGTTCAACTATTCTTTGTTTTAATTTCTCAATTTCTTCATGGGGAGAACCAATTTTTTTTTCGTAATTCATGGTCGTATTATACTATTTTTATCCAGTGTTTTACCAGTCTTTTAAAAATTTCGACAGTCTTGGAAAGCTATATGAGATTGAATATTTTTCCTATAAAAAATGCATAGATAACAAGATACATCGCCCCTTCGTAAACATGTATTCTCCTGGAAATGCCTGATATTATGAAAAGAACCGTGGCGATAAGCATCATTGGCAAACCAATTTTGAATGTGGGTCCGTCAAGTTTTAATACACCAAAAAGACCCGGCAAGCCGACGGCAACGAGAATATTGAAGACATTTGAACCGAATATGTTTCCTAAGGCTATTTCCGGCTTATTTTGTCGCGCCGCCTTGACGGAAACAAAGAGTTCCGGCAATGAGGTTCCGAACGCGACCGCGGCGAGCGAAATGGCGCCGGTTCCGATTGCTAAAATTTCAGACAATTTTACCACTGAATCTACAAGGTATTTTGCCCCGGCAATTAAGGCAAATCCTCCGATAAGGAGGAGAAAAATGTCTTTTGAGGAAATTTTGGGGCGTTGCTTGGCATTATTTTTTTCTTCTCTTTCTTTTTCGTCTTTGTAAAAAATCGTATAAGCGAGATAAATGACAAAAAGGACAAGCAAGAGAACGGATTCGCCGAATGTTATTTGTTTATCCCACGCGATATCCAGAAAGAGCGCGGTAGAAATGGCCAAAAGGGGTAAGTCAAGGTCTATAAGGTTCTTTGTCACAGCCAAGCGTCCGCCCCAGACAGCGGAAATTCCAACGACCAAGAGAATATTGGCTATATTTGATCCAATTGCGTTGGCGGGGACTATTTGCGTAACTCCTTTTATGACGGCGGCCAAAGAAGAGGCGATTTCCGGCAAAGATGTTCCAAGTCCGACAATGACAACTCCAATAATAAAAGGAGAAAGGCCCATTGCAAAACCTATTTTTTCCGAACCTGAAAGAAACCAATCCGCTCCTTTCAAAAGGATGAATAAGGAAACAATGAAAATTATTATCCAAAGCAAAAGCATATATTTAGTGGCTTTAATTATAACCTCATTGAGCGCGTAAATCAAAAAAACGTCGGATAGTCCGACGTTTTTTTGATATGAAATATTTTTCCCATTATTTGACCAGATTCGGAGGAGTTTCTCCTTCAAGCGCCGCTATGATGTTTTCCGCCGCCAAGTCGGACATTTTTGAGCGGGTTTCCTCCGTTGCCGAAGCAATGTGAGGAGTGATAATGACATTATCCAATTCCGTCAGCCCCGGAGCCAAATTTGGCTCCTTCTCGTATACATCAATGGCAGCGCCTTTTATGGTCTTGTTTTGCAACGCTTCAACCAACGCCTCTTCATCAACAACCTGTCCGCGCGAAGTGTTCACGAAAAAAGCGGTCGGCTTCATCGCGGCAAATCGTTCTTTGTTGATAAGTCCCTTAGTGCTGTCCAGTAAAGGAACATGAACGGAAACAAAATCAGCGTCTTTCATTAATCCTTCAACGCTGTCGCGGTATTCGGCTCCGTATTCTTTCTCAAATTCTTCGTTTCGTTTTATGTCGTAGTAAAGCACTCTCATTTCGAATCCCTTTACGGCGTGAGAAGCAACCCGTGAACCGATTCTGCCGAGTCCGACAATACCAAGCGTTTTTTTTGACAAATCAGTTCCCAATAAAAGCATCGGCGCCCATCCCTTGTAATTGCCCGCCCTTGTGAATCTATCCGCTTCCACAACTCTGTGGGCGATTGCGAGTAAGAGCGTGAATGTGTATTCCGCCACGGTTTCCGTAAGAACTCCCGGCGTGTTGCTTATCATTTTCCCTTTTTCTTTTGCCGCATCCAAATCTATGTTGTTGAACCCGACGGCGTAATTCGCGAAAATCTTCGCGTTTGGCGCGGCGTCAAAAACCTCTCCGTCAATTTTGTCCGTGAGTAGGCACAGAACCGCGTCATACTCCTTTTGCTTTAACGCTTCAACCAATTCTTCTTTCGAAAGAACCTTGTCCTCCGGATTGATGTCAATTTCATAACCTTTTTCTTTTAATTTGTTTATCCCCGATTCGGGAATTTTCCTCGTAACATATATTTTTGCCATATTTTTATTGTTTTATTAATTGATAAATAACTTTTTAATCAAGTGATTCTTTTTGATTCATCCAAAGTTGCCAAAATCGCCCCCTTGAATTTTAAATCTTTATTTTCCGCTATTTTAGCGACTTCATCACACCATTTACCATCAGTAAAATGTTCGGCTTTTCCCTTTAAAACATATCCAAAACAATCATCTTTCCATTCTTTATTCCAAACAACCAGACAGACTCTCGGATTATTTTTTATATTTTCAACGGTAGTCAACATATGAACATCGGTTATAAGAATTTGATTTTCAGAAATAACTTTAACGCAAGAGACAGCGATACAATGAGGATTTCCATTTTTATCAACGCTGGAAAGTCCTAATGGATGAGACCCTATAAGATTCCTCAACTCCTCGTTTATTTTTATCATGCTTTATTCCCAAATAATTTCAATTTTTCTTCAACCTTTTGTTTTACCGCCTCAATGACCGGCGGGAAAATCTTGTAAGGAACGACCTGCTCCGGATTGTCAGCCAGTGCCTTTCGCAACGATTCGGTGTAAGCAACCCTGATTTCCGTGTTGATGTGGATATTGGCGATACCGGCCTCAATCGCCTTCCTCATATCTTCATTGGTAATTCCTGAACCGCCATGCAGAACGAGAAAAACATTTTCCGGAAGAATTTTTCTGATTGCCTTAATTCTTTCTATGTCAATTTTAGGCTCGTTGGCGGCAATGCCGTGAATATTTCCGTAAGCGCCGGAAAACCTGTCCACGCCCGTTTTTTCAACAAATTCCGCCGCTTGATCAGGTTTTGTTAAATCTTCAGGCTTGATTTCAATGACTTCTTTCTGGATTATTGAATCGCCCCGCAAATACCCCAACTCTCCTTCCACCGACACATTCGGATTTTTTGATTTCACATAATCAACCACTTCTCTCGTTCCCTCCACATTTTCCTCAAACGGCAGTTTTGACAAATCAACGTGAACCGAATTGAAACCGGCGTCAAACGCCGCCTTGGCGGATTCAACCGAGTGCGAATGGTCCGGATTTATGAAAACCGGCATTTCGTATTCTTCCTCAAAAGCGCGACCCAGCGCCACCGCTTGTTTGAGCCCGATAAATTTTCTCTCTCCTTCCGAAAGCCCTATCATTGCCATCGGCAAATCCAAATTCTTGGAAGCGTCCATAATCGCTCTGAACTGCTCTAGATTGGAAATGTTGAAATGCCCAGTTGACCAATGCTCTTTCGTCGCCCCGGCTAAAATCTCGTTTAAATTATTTTTCATAGATTTTTTATATTAACTTCGGCTTATAATCTTCTGGCGCTTGCTCGAGTTCTTCCTCAAGCTTTTCTCTCGTGAGCAAGCCGGCGCGCGCGCCGATTTGCTGAACAACTGACATTGAATTTATCGGCCCCCACTTCAATGCCTCGGGAATAGACATTCCCAAAATAAGCGCCACAGTGAAAGTTGAAGAAAAAGAGTCTCCCGCTCCAGTTCTGTCAAGCGGAGGCTTCGGGTCAGGATACATCGGCATCTGCCAAAACTCTTTACCGTCGTAAACAAAGGCGCCGTTTCTCCCGTCCGTAATAACCGTAATTTTCGGTCCCAATCCGTAAATCGCCATCAATAATTTCTTAATGTCATCCTCTTTTATCTCTAAAATTCTTTGCGCCTCATCTTTGTTGCAGAAAAACAAATCAGCTCTTTTGTAAATCCCCTTCAACGCTTCTTTCCCAAATTTCATCTGGTATGTGCCCGGCTGAAAAGCAAGTTTAATATCCGGATTTTCGTTCAGATATTTTTCAATGACGGAATGGAACGGCAAAGAATTTGAACCGAGCGAAGAAAGATAAACCCATTTTGGTTTTTCAATATTGGGAAGCTCATAATCATATTTTTCATGTTTGATTAAAATGGTTCGTTCTCCCTTGAACAAGAGCACGAAATGATAGTTTGTTTTTTTGTCCTTGTTTTTTTTAATGAATTCCGTCCCCAGATTTTCCCCTTCCAGGGCCTTGAGACATTCTTCCCCGAAATAATCATCTCCTATATTTGTGACCAAGGCGGTCTTCAAACCCAAGCGCGAAGCGCTTACCGCGGCGTTGGCGCTATTACCGACACCTGGAATGACATGCAGGTTCTCGTATGGAATCTTGTCCCCAAACCGCATACAGATTTTAGTCAAACCGTCGTCGTGTTCAACATCCGCGTCTTCAAGTTGAATAAAGGCGTCCGTTACGGTATCTCCTATTGCGATAAAATCATATTTATTTTTCATTATATTTATTTTACGCCTTTTTAATTATAACTTCAATGTCGGGGTAATTCCCGAATTCGCTTTTTTTTAGCAATCCTTTTTTTGATCCAAAGTGTTTTACCACTGAAGTGGCGTTGGCGGTTCCGAGTTGAATGGCACGTGCTATGTCCCCATTCCATCGAATATATCCGGAAACGAAACCGCTCCCAAAAGAATCTCCAGCACCCGTTCTGTCAACCACCGGAGAATCAGGAATTCCAGCGGAATAATGGTTTTCGCCGTCCGAAACTTCAACACCTCTCGGTCCTTTTGTCATAACGACAATCCCTTTTACCAACTTATCCATTTTTGCGAATATCTTGGGCTCTTTTTCTTGTTTGTATTCAATCCCGGAGATATAGGCGGACTCGTCCTCGTTGGCGACAAAAATGTCTATTTTATCCAAGAATGGCCATAATTTTTTCCCAAGTTTCATGAGTCGTTTGCCGGGATTGAATGCCGTTTTTGCGCCGTTCTCTTCCGCCCATTCAAGAATGCGCCCCAGGAGTTTTAAATTACCCGCCAGAGAGTCTATATAAACCCAGTCACTTTTCAGGTTCCCCCAATCAACTTCTTTTTCATTTAGGTGATCATTCGCTCCGCGATATTCCAAAATCGTCCGTTCTCCGTTTTTAGCTACCAAAATTGTGGAATAGGCGGTGTTATGATTGGCGTCCTTTTCAAAAAGAGGTTCCACATTTTCTTTTTTAAGTTCTTCCGCCACCTCGTTGCCTATTTCATCGTCTCCGACAGAACCGATGCAAGCCGTTTTGAATCCTTGGCGCGCGAAGCTTACGGCCGTGTTTGTTCCTCCTCCCCCACTGGCAACAACCACCTCCGGCACTTCCAGTTTTGTGCCCAACATAAAACACCCGGCAACGCCAGTTCTGAAGTCTTCATTTTTAACAATTTTGAAATCAGGACTTTTTAGAAAGACATCTCTCGTTACCGTTCCGATTGTAATAATGTCGTATTTCACACCATCATTATAGCAAATAAAACGGAAAATCGCCAAAAATAAAACCCTTTCAATCGCGGTTAGTTGCGACTGAAAGGGCGAGTGTTCTTTATTTTTCGCCTCCGCCAAATGTATAGCGGACAAAAACTCCGCTATACATATAGGCATCCCCCTGCGCGATCTTGGGGGATGGCCAAAATGTCCGGCCTGTCTCTACATAAACTTCGGTGTTTTTGTTCAAAGAAACACCAAAGTTTATTTTTTGATAATACACCAATGGAGGGGCGTCATAAGATTGCCCCTCCAGACAGTCGGGATCCCTTTTCCCGTCTGCCTTGCACTGCCCCGGGCGATTGTTGCCCAGATACAGCGCCGGCTTATAAATAAGAAAAATTTTTTTATACCTTACTTCCAACTTCGCACGTAGCGCGTAACGCGCTACGTGCGTTAAAATCTTCTGGGGACCATAAATCGTCCCCGGAGGGTTGAATTCGTTCCCCAGAGGGAAGAACCCACCCTCTATATATCCACCGAGAGAAAAGTCCCCGGCGGCTACGTTTTGTTGGGGCACTAAAAAAATAAAAATAAAAAGGAAAAGAAAAATTATTTTTTTCAATTTTACCTCCTTGCCCTATTGGGGCTTTTTTATTTTATTCAAAAGTTAATGTTCTGCTCAGATACTGTCTATAAAATAAAACAGTTATTACCAAATGTCAAGCTTTTAATGAGATATGAGTTCGCTTCTGACGGTTTAATTTATCGGCAATCATTTTTAAAAAAGCGCGAATGTCGGAATCCCGTCATGGAAGAGTTTATATTTCCTGAAGAGGATCTCATTTCATTTTTCTCGCTTTGATTCTCATATCTATTTCTTCGTCAGTTTCGTCCACTATCTCCCCCACCAACTGCTCCAAAACATCCTCCAAAGTTACCACCCCACTCGTGCCTCCGAATTCGTCCCGCACTATCGCCAGATGACATCTCCTTTTTTGAAAGAAAGGCAAGAGTTCGTCCGCCTTCATTTTTTCCGAAACATAAATGGGTGGTTCTTCAAAATCCGCTATCTTTTTCTTCCCCTGGTCTCGTCCGATGGCAATGAGAAGATTTCTCTGGTGCACGATACCGACTATATCATCCAGGTCTTCTTTAAATACCGGAAGACGCGAATGGTTCAAGTCGTATATTTCATCTTCCGACTCGTCCAGCGTTTTGTCATATTCAAGCGCTTCAACTACTGTTCGCGGGGTCATAATATCTTCTGCCGTCAAATCATTAAGCCGAAAAACCTTTTGAATCATTTCTTTTTCGTCTTTTTCAATGGAACCCTCAAGGTGTCCGAGATGGCTTAAAATTCTAATCTCTTCTTCGGAAACCGTTTTGTTTTTTTGGCTGAAGGGCGAGGTTATTTTTTCTATGAACCAAATGAACGGAAAAAATAATTTAGTTGAGGCGAGGAGAGGTCCCGCGGCAAAGAGAGAAATCGGTTCAGCGTAGTTCTCTCCCAGTGTTTTTGGTATTATTTCTCCAAGAATAATAATAAGGAAAGTCAGGACAGCGGAAATAACGCCCACCCAAGCGCTACCTAACACTTGTCCCGCCATCGCTCCAACCATAATGCTTCCGGCGATGTTAAAGATATTATTGAGGATAACAATAACCGTGATAGGACGGCGAATATTTTCTTTTACCTTGATTAAATTTGCCGAACCCTTCTTTTTTTGCTCCGCCAGCACCCTCGCTCGCCCCAAGGAAACGCTGAAAAGCGCCGCTTCAACGCAGGAAAAAAGAGCCGATCCGAACAAGACAACCAAAACAACGAATATCAATGTTTGCATATGTTACTCGGTATTATACCAAACCCTCGCCAAAAAACAAAACCCTTCGCGATTGGTCAGCGAAGGGTTTTGTTTTTTGGCCACAGTGTCTATCCTTTTCTTTCCAACACCTTTTTTACCGCATCCTTAATATGGGAAATTCCTATTCCGAAATGTTCTATGAGTTCTTTGGGTGTGCCGGATTCGCCGAATCTGTCCTGAACGCCGACGAACTCCATTAAAGTCGGGCTGTTTTTTGCCAAAACTTCCGCCACGGCGCTACCCATTCCGCCTTTTACTTGATGCTCCTCCACCGTGACAACCGCGCCGGCCTTCTTCGCAACCCCAACAACCGCCTCCTCGTCCATCGGCTTGATGGTGTGATTATTTAAAACTGAAACTTCAATCCCCTCTTTGCTTAATTCTTCCGCCGCCATCAGCGCGTTGTAAACCATCGGACCGCAGGCGATAATCGCCACTTGCGGAGTTTCCGGATTCCTCAACAAATTTGCTTTACCGATTTCAAAAGGGGATTCTTCGGTTGTCATAACAGGAGTCGCTTCGCGCGCGAAACGCAAATAAATGGGACCTATCATTTTCGCCGCCGCGAGCGTCGCTTTGCGTGATTCAATTGAGTCGCAAGGAACGATAACGGTCATTCTTGGAATTACTCGCATAATCGCTATATCTTCAATGGCCTGATGTGTTCCTCCGTCCGGTCCGACGGACACTCCGGCGTGCGCTCCGGCAACTTTAACATTTGAGTTATTGTAACAGATGGTTGTTCTTATTTGTTCCCAATTTCTGCCCGGAGAAAACATGGCGTAAGAAGCGATAAACGGAACCTTGCCCATTGCCGCCATTCCGGATGCCACGGAAGCCATTGATTGTTCGCCGATGCCCATTTCCACAAATCGTTCCGGGAACACTTTGCTGAAAATAGCTGTCTTGGTGGATCCGGTGAGGTCGGCGCAAAGCGCGACAACATTCTCATCTTCTTTTCCAGCCTGCAAAAGCCCCTCGCCGTATCCTTGGCGAAGAGGAACCTGCTCAACATCTTTGTCCAACAATTTTGGATTAAGTTTTTGGTCTTTGTTTAACATATATGAATAATTTTATAAATAAAAATTCCAATTTACTCATGCTCACTTTTTATTTTACCTTGGAGTGTTCTCAACTCATGTAGGGCTTTTTCCGCCTGCTCTTTGTTGGGCGGAACTCCGTGCCACGAAAATTCTCTTTCCATAAAATCAACTCCCTTACCCGGAATGGTCCTTGCGATAATCATTGTCGGTTTTTCAAAAATGGCTTTCGCTTTGTTAACTGCATCGTTTATCTCCTCAAAATTATGCCCGTCAATTTCCAAAACATGCCAACCGAATGATTCAAATTTTTCTCTAAACGGATCAAGTGGCATTATATCTTCAGTGAATCCGTCAATTTGAATGTTATTGCGGTCCACAATTCCTATGAGATTATAAATTTTTTCGCGTCCGGCAAGCATAACCGCCTCCCACCCTTGTCCGCAATCCTGTTCTCCGTCACCCATAAAACAGTAAACCCACCTTGTTTTATCGGGAGTTTTTCCTTCATCTTTGCCGATATTCATTCTCATCGCCAGAGCCATTCCAATCGCTTGAGACAATCCTGAGCCGAGTGGACCGGAACTCGTTTCCAATCCCGGGAGCCACTCCCTGTGCGGATGACCTTGTAATCGGCTACCGAGTTTTCTCAATGTTTTCAACTCTTCAACTGGGAAGTAACCGCTGTGCGCCATGGCGGCGTATAAAACCGGACAAATATGCCCGTTTGAAAGGACAAGACGATCGCGCTCCGACCAGTCCGGATTTTTGGGTTGATGGTTTAAAATATTAAAATAGAAAGCGGTGAAGACATCCGCCATTCCCAAAGAGCCGGCGGAGTGCCCACTTCCGGCCGCCAAAAGCATCTCAATGACGGACTGGCGAATCGTGTTCGCCATCTCTTCCAGCTCTTTTATTTTATCATCGGTTAAATGTTCCATAATTCTTAATTTGCCCTATCTCACTTTCAATATGTCCATGAAAAACAAATTTTGAAAATCGCTTATCCCTAGCCGCCCACTACCTACGATTTTCAAAATTTGTTTTCTTCGCCCCCCCTATCCATATACTTATTTTTTATTTGCCTCTTTCTTTAATTCTTCAATCGCTTTTCCCACATCTTCGGCTCCGAATATCGCGCTTGCGGCAACAATAATATTCGCCCCTCCATCCACGGCCACCTTAACTGTTTTTTTATTCATTCCCCCGTCAACTTCTATTATACACTCGCCGCAAAAATCACGCAACTCGCTCGTTCTCTTAGAGGAGCTCTCAACTATCTCAGAACCCGAAAGACCAGGGTAAACATCAAGAATTTGGAATAAATCAACCTTCTTTCTGTATCCCATCGCTTTAACAAACGATTCACTCGGTCCGACGGCAATGCCGACTTGTTTTCCCGCCTCCTTGCATTTTTTAATCACGAAATCCGGGTCGTTCGTCGCGCTTATGTGAAAAATAATCCTGTGGACGTTGGGTAGCAGCCAGTCCCCTATCCGCCTTTCCATTTTATCCAGCATAAGATGAAGTTCAATTTTTAAGGGCGTTTCCAAAAACGCCAAATCTTCCGGATTGTGCCAAATGGTATTTTTAGTGAATGTCCCGTCCGCCGCGTCAATCTGAACCCATTCAACAAACGGCTCCACGAGTTTAACCCGCCTTTTTATCTCCTCAAAACTGTCCGCGTTAATCGCGGGAATTATTTCAATTTGTTTTGCTCTTTCGTTCACGCTCACATTATAACATAATGCACGCCGTTTATGCGACATTTTCATTTCCCCAAAAGCTGCCGCTTTTGCCAAAATGAAAATGGAGCGGAGCGGATTTAGGACAACGTCCAAGTATATGCGATGTTTTGCGGAACGCAGTGGAGCAAAATATGGGAGAGTGACGGCAGGAGTGAACCGCATATACTGTGTTATGTGAGGGTGAGCGAGGAACGAGCGAAAGTGCAACGCCCCCTTGAGTCTTTTCTCTGACACTCCTTATTGTAATAAAAAATCCACGGCTTTATCTTTCCATTGCTCCAACTGATTTGGTTTCTCTAAATCATGATCACCATTTTCAATTATTATCTGATTAGGAAATCTTGTATTTAAACTTTCAATTGGAACTGCAATATCCTTTGATCCATGAATATGTAAAACTCTGTCTTTTGTAGAATTGAATTTATTAGAAAAATCAAAATCTTTAGCATTCAGAAAGTATTTTGAATTAATATAATTTGCCTTTGTTGTTTTATCTGTTCTTTCACAATCTTCTTGAAAAGCTCTTTCGTCTAAATATTGCTTGTAATTTTGCCAAGTTATTTCAACTTCTAGATTAGATTTTTTCATTTGAGAAATTACAAACCAATATCTCATAAGGTCTCTCTGATTTAATGCAGGAGCGATTAAGATTATTTTTTCTATTTCTTCTTCAATTTCATCAATTTTTGTAGCCAAAACACAAGCTCCTAGACTATGAGCAACAACACTTATTTTTTGTTGTCCGATTTTTTCTTTTAATCTTCTCAATGCTACAATAAATTCATCAGCTTGTTTTTCTATCGTTATATATTTAAAATCCCCATCAGAAAGACCACACCCTGAAAAATCTAATCTTAGAACTGCCACCATTTTTTTGACTAAGCTATTTGAGAGTGCTTTAAATTTTTTTTCGGTAGAGGAACATCTTTCAAAACCATGAAGGCAAATGACACCTCCTTGAATTTGATTATCAGGTGCGACAATAATACCTCTAAGATTTTGATTTTCATTGTTAGGAATTTCAAATAACTGTGTTTTCATAAGTGGATTTTTTATTATTAAATTTAGTCAGAGAACGTTTCGGCGTATGCGAAGTTACCGATTTTCTACTTTTAGTTTATCAAAATTAAAGAAAATCGGCAATTTGGGTGAGCATTTGGCGCTAGCCAAGCGCGAGCCGCATACGCCGTGTTAAGTGATGTAATAAAAATAAAGCCCGTTTTTCTCAAAAGCGGGCTTAAAAAACTATTTTTGATTTTTTACCAGCCGTACAAACTCTTTCTATTATTCCACGTATATCCATCGGAGTATGTTTTATAATAACCCTGAACATATGTTCCTGTGCTTGGCTTGTAATAACCACTTTGCCATTTTAACCCACTTCTGTAAGACGGATAACTTCTGGTTGAATAAGAGCTACTGTAAGACGGGTAAGAATAAGAGCTACTGTAAGACGGGTAAGAATAAGAGCTACTGTAAGACGGGTAAG
>CAYWCU010000016.1:21197-21512 GCA_964456855.1 uncultured Candidatus Saccharibacteria bacterium
AATAAGAGCTACTGTAAGACGGGCTATAACTCTTATAGCTTGTGGAGTATGAAGGTGAACTTCTATAATACCCACTAACATATGTTCCATTACTTCTATAATATCCACTAACATAACCGGCATACGCTGGTTGGCTATTAAACATAAGACCGACTCCGAACACGAAGACAAAAATGAAAAACAATGATGTGATTTTTTTCATATAATTAAAAGGTTAATTTATGTTTAAAGTATATTAAACGGGTTATTTTTGTCAAGAGTTTGTACTAGTCCACCACTTATGGCACTTTCGCTCTGATAAACCCATTTCCTTCA
>CAYWCU010000017.1:0-19544 GCA_964456855.1 uncultured Candidatus Saccharibacteria bacterium
AAATGGGTTTATCAGAGCGAAAGTGCCATAAGTGGTGGACTAGTACAGCGGGTTGCTTTTACTCTCTTAAAAATGCATAATGAAAAAAGAGGAAGAAGGAGAGGACGTTAAAAATAAGAGGAGGTATAAGATGAAGACAAAGAAGAGAAAACCGGTCAGGGTGGGAATTATTTCCCGCCTGGACTATTTTTCAGAGGGATATCGTGAGGGGCTGGTAAAAATAGCATTGACCGATATCTTTGAAGAAAAGGAGGGTACTGATTTTAACGTTCTTCTGGGAGGGCTGATTTCGAAAAACGCCCTCAAAGATTGCGTTAAAAAGGAAATCGCCAGGAGAAAGTCCGAAGGGGAAAAAGTTTCTCTCGCGGACAAGGGACATATAAAAAACCAGCTTATTGAGGAGGCCGTTCGCTATCTTGCCGAGGTTATCCCTCAGCGCAGGAAACCGGACGGCAAAGGGTTCATCAAGTTGTATATTATGGTGAGCCCGCCGTTTGACGGAGAGGAAGGGATAATTGTCGCGGAAAAGTTGGCGGCACTGAGAGAAGATATCCTGTTCTTTTCCAGAACATCCGAGGACTTTTCCACGCAGGATCAACCGGAGATATTCAAGTATCTCGGTTGTTTGGTGCCTGATACGCTCCCGCCGTTTAGGAGTAAGTATTACAGCACCCCTGCGGACTCTGTGCTTCGTGAGTTTGAAAACAGCACCAGAGTTTTCCGCTCGGAAGTTATAGCCATAGGGTGCATGGGGTCATTTTTTCTCAATCCCCGTTATCCGAAGAAGAGACCGTATTTTACGGTTCCAAATATAAGCGCTATCGGAAAGAGACGCACTTCGGAAAATCAGGTGGGCGCGGTTATTCTTGAGCTTCCGGCTTATGGCAGGGACATTTTAGTGAGAAATTATTCGCTGAATGATTTTGTCGTCAGTGAAAGAGAGTCAATCAGGATTTCCGATACCTGTTCACAGAGTCAAAAAAAAATAATGGAAGCTGTAAAGAGGCGGGGAGACTTTGAGTTGACTGCCGGCCAGTTGGAAAGCGAAACCGGCTTGCCAAGGAAAGTCATTGACAATGAGTTGGAGAAACTCGTCGCAATGACTAGGATTCGTCCGCGATTGATAAAGGACGACGGGGGGAAAAGGTATGGTTTCCCGCCCGAGCACATTCAGAGAGGATTAACGTATAAACTCCCAGAAACCTTGAAGGAACACAGGATCGTTTCCTTCGGTTGCCTGCATGTGCTGGGTATCAGAAGCCAGCACAAATCATTCATCAATGAGTTGCCGAAGCTTATCCTTGAACGGGATGCGGACATCCTCGTCGGCGCGGGAGATTTCATTGAAGGGCGTTTCCATGGTCTCCCGGAAAAAGACCAAATCATTGCCGGAGCGAATTATACTCAACAGGAGAAGTTCGCCGGGCAGATGGTTGCCGAGGTAATGCTTAGGGTTTTTGAGGAGAGGTTTGGAAAACTTACCAAACAATACTCCTCAAAGAAGAAGAGAAAGGCGCTGACAAGGGAGGAAGTCGAATCTCTTGTGAGAAGAGCTATGATCCTCTTCCTCTACATAAAAGGCAACCACGATGATTGGGTTTCCCGCCTTGGGGTTGTTCCCCTTGAGAAATTCAGCACTGAATTGTCTGAATTTCTCAGGAACGGGATAGAGGATATTCTCCTGTCCGGAGGGTATTCTTTGCCCAGATTGGGGAAAATAATAAGGGAAAGAACCCTATACCTAAAGGATAAAACCTATACACTGGATTCGGGGATTGATTTTTTAATCCACCATCTGTATATGGGGAGGGCGCTTACAGTGACTCTTAGGAGTCAGGCGCTTCTTGAGAGCCACCGCCAGCAGGTCGTGATCCATGCCAACTTCCACACGGAAGTGGCGCTTACAAGCTGCGACCCCGGCATAGGACAGAGAGTCGCCATCCAACTCGGCACGTATCAGTCCGGCACCGAATTTGAGGAGAACAAAGGCAAAAAAGTGGACTTCGGTCCCAATTACTTACGCTTCTCCTTCACCCCGGAAAAGAGGATTTTTATGACAGAAATCTCCTTTCCCGGCGGAGATACCGAAACCGAGAAGGATTTCAGCAACGATGAACTGCTGAAAGAACTCGGTAAAGAGTTCGGTATTAGATCGCTGGACTAAGGACTAAAAAAGAACAAAAAACCGGAAGCGGTTAAACTTGCCGGCATCGCGCGAACAATCGCGCCTTGCCGGTTTTTTTATTTAAAAAATCCACCGAATCCACCGAAACCCGGTTTCGGTGGATTTCGGATTGCTTTTATTCCCTCAAAAATGCATAATAAAAGAAAGAGGAGGAGGGGACATTAAAAATAAAGAAAAGGGAGGCATAGGCATAAATGGAAAAAATTGTTAGAAGAGCAGTATCATACAGGTGTTCAGTGTGTGGCACTGAATACCGAAAGAAAATTGATGCCATGGACTGCGAAACCATGGGCATCGAAGAACAAAAATTCAATGTGGGCGACGGGGTAACATCTCTGGAGCCCCGGGTATGTTCTGACGACGCCGAGTACGTAGCCCAAGGAACTGTTCGCGCAGTTTCGGGTCCTTGTCCGCCAGATGAGGAGTATTGGGTCAAATGGCTCGGTGGCTTGCCACCGAGGCATGTTTTCTTGTATGAAGTGAAATATAAATGCCCAATTTGTGGGCAAATAAAGGGGGCTGTGTATTTCGCCCCGGAGTTGAAAAGTAAAATAAAAAAGTGAAGTAGAGTTCGGCCCACACTTGTGGGCCTTTTTTAATTGGTGTTCTCCGTTTATAATTCAGCCAGTCTGACACTCTAGAATTTACTTTTTTTTGCACAGCGACTTTAAGCGCGTGGAAATTGCCTTATCCGTGCGGTTAGGGAGAATCGGTCGTGAGCCATATAAAACCACAGTCGCTCCGCTCCTTGGTTTTATATGGCTCACGACCCTGGCTCCTTCACTTTGCTCAGTCCGCCTTTCAATTCTCCCTAACCGAAAAACCATAGTCATCAAAAGCGATGCTTTCGCCTTCTTGTTTTTGTGCGGTTAGGGAGAATCGAACTCCCACCTCATCCTTGGCAAGGATGTGTCCTACCACTAAACGATAACCGCATGACTCAAACTTTTGTTCTTTCAAAAACCGTTCTTGATTCTCAGCGCGACACATCCTTGCTCAAGGCTGTGTCCATCCGGGGTGGCATTTATTTTATAATTATACACCAATGAAGCCACCCGTTGAGAGCAATAACATTGCTCTCAACCCACTAAACGATAACCGCAATGTTTTAGGTATTATAACAAAAATATTATTTTTTTAAACCCTCTCCCACCCACTCACTTCGTTCGCTTGTGCTGGGGAGAGGACTTGGCCACAAGTCGCTCGCTTTGCTCGCGCTCGCCGGCCCCACCTCGCCCGTTTCGCTTCGCTCAACATGGCTCCGGCTTTCAAGTCCTCACACAAGCAAAGCAGTTTGCTTGTTTCCCCAGCCGTCGCTCACTTTGTTCGCTGTGCTGGGGAGAGGACTTGCCTCTCACAAGAAACTTGTTGCGAAACGCTCTATTTTTAAGGTCGCTTTGCTCCCTAAAAATAGGCGGACCAAGTCACTGCTGTTTGTAATCAATCGCTTCGCTCTTGAACAAACAGGGAGCCTCCGGCTTTCAAGTCCTCACACAAGCAAAGCAGTTTGCTTGTTTCCCCAGCCGTCGCTCACTTTGTTCGCTGTGCTGGGGAGAGGACTTGAACCTCCACGGGATTGCTCCCACCGGCTCCTAAAGCCGGCGTGTCTGCCATTTCACCACCCCAGCGCGCCTGTCCGCAATTTTACTGTTTCCGCATAATTTTTTAGTCCGCCCGGAGGGAATCGAACCCCCGACCTTGTGGTTAAGAGCCACCTGCTCTGCCTGCTGAGCTACGGGCGGATTTTTAAAATATTTTTCATTACTTGTGCCCGGGGCCGGACTTGAACCGGCACGGCCTCGCGGCCAAAGGATTTTAAGTCCTTCGTGTCTACCATTCCACCACCCGGGCTTGCGCTAACCCGCCATTTCTAATAAAACCTAAATGTTTTACTGACACGGATGGGCTGGAGGTCTGGGGGGGAATTGAACCCCCGCATAAGGGTTTTGCAGACCCTTGCCTTACCACTTGGCTACCAGACCATACTTGATTTTGAAACACCATCTGCCTTCAAAACCGGGGACCCTTGCCTGGACCCTGTCCGCCTCGGGCGGAACTTGGCTACCAGACCATACTTGATTTTGAAACACCATCTGCCTTCAAAACCGGGGACCCTTGCCTGGACCCTGTCCGCCTCGGGCGGAACTTGCCGCGCCCGACATCGCCTTGCGAAGTCAAGGCGGGCGGGGCTACCAGACCATACTTGATTTTGAAACATCATCTTCCTTTATAAATCATCGGAACCAAAACATTGGCGCAAACTATTATTCTTCTTCGTTTAAAATCTTTTCCATTCTTTGCCTGGCCTTTTCTTCCTTGTCTATTTCAAATTTGAATTGGGGAAGAAATTTCATTTTCAGTTGTTTTTTTGTGTAATTTTTCAATTCCCAGTTCTTGTTTTTTAGAGCGTTGATAACATCGCTTTCTTTGTCTTCGGGAAAAACACTGACAAAAACCGTTACATTTTTAAAGTCCCTGGATATTCCGACTCGTGTCGCTGAAATTAAGACTCCGGACCCGCCTTTTAATTTTAAAAAAGAGGACGCAATATCTTTTATCAGCGAGGCCATTCTTTCTTTTCTGAATTCCATTGTGTTTATATTATCCGATTTTCTCAATTATTTCAATTGTGTCTCCTTTTGCGATTTCAATTTTTGATTCCACCATCGCTCCAAAATGTTCTCCTTTTGCAACTTCCTGTGTTTCTTTTTTATCGCTCTGGAGACCTACGACTTTTCCTTCCCCGATTTCAAAATCTTTTCTTTTAATCTTGATAATTTTTTTGGAAATAATTTTACCTTCCGTGACCATACCTCCGACAACTTGTTTATTTTTTGTTTTATTAAAAATTTTCAAGATTTCCGCCTTGCCTAAAATTTCCTCCCTTGGAATTAAAAGTTTTTGTTTTTTGATTTCTTCTTCAAGCCACTCGCTGATTTTATAAATAATGTCAGATATTTGCACATTAACGCCAAATTGTTCCGCGAGGTCTTTTGCCTGAGAATCTATTTCAACATTGAATCCGAGCGCAATCGGACTTTTTGTTCCATAGGATAATTTCATGTCTTCTTCAGAAATATTTCCGATACCTTTTCGTAAAACATTGATAGAGACCTCCTCGTCGGCGAGTTTCATTATCTCTTTTTCAACCGCCTCAATTGATCCGGCAGTATCCGCCTTTATAATAACAGGAATTGTAATTTTTGTTCCAGAGTCTTTTTTTGAAGAGGAATTGACGACTTTATCAGAATAACTGTTTTCAATATTTTTTTTCGCCACTTCCTCAGCTTCTTTTTTTGAATTGAATGTTTGGAAACTCACTCCCACTTCTGGGGCGCTGTTAAATCCGACAATCTTGACAGGAGAAGATAAACTGGCTTTTTCTATCGGTTTTCCTTGGAAGTCTTCAAAGATTCTGACTGGGGCGACGGTCTTTCCCGCCACAATGAATGTTCCTTTTCTCATTGTCCCGTTTTGGATTAAAAGTGTTGCCGATACTCCTCTTTTAGTGTCCAGTTTGGATTCTATAACCGTCCCTGAAGCGTTTTCGTCCGGATTTGCTTTAAGTTCTTCCATTTCCGCAAGCAAGAGAACCATATCAAGCAGTTCATCAACTCCTTGCCCTGTTTTTGCCGAAATATTGGCAATGGGAATGTTTCCTCCATAATTTTCAACGAAAACTTGTTTTTCCGCCAACTGCGCCTTCACTTGCTCCGGATTCGCTCCTTCCTTGTCTATTTTATTAATGGCAATCACAAAAGGTATTCCCGCTTCTTTTATTGCTTCGTAAGCTTCCATGGTTTGGGGTTTTACGCCGTCATCAGCAGCGATAATCAGAATGGCGACATCGGCAATCTTTGCTCCGCGGGCTCTCATTTTTGAAAAAGCTTCATGTCCGGGAGTATCTAAAAAAGTTATTTTTTTACTTTGGTGCCCGTGCTCCTTTGACTGACATTTTACTTCACTTTCATAAGCTCCGATGTGCTGCGTGATTCCGCCCGCTTCTTTTTCCACAACATTGCTTTTCCTTATATAATCAAGGAGCTGTGATTTTCCGTGATCAATATGCCCCATAACGACAACTACGGGGGGGCGGGCGATAAGACCTTGTCCACTATTCATTTTTTGATTATTCTTGTCCATTTTTGTTTTTTGCGATACCAATCGCTTCTTCTTCCTCTTTTGAAAGGGAATATTCAGATTGACCTTTTTTAATCGGCTTGGCATACACGCTGACTTTTTCTCTTGAATAAAGGCTTGATATAACCGTTCCGTCCCCGTATTCATTCAAAAAAGCGATGGCAAAACTCTGGTTTGATCCTGAATTTTCAAACGGATTAAAGCGCACCACTCCGACCCCTTGAAGACTGTTCCGTAAACGCTCCTCAACCGTTCTCAGATATGTTTTTGTTTCTTCTCTTGAAATATTGATTTCCTTAATGTTTTTTGTTATTTGCGCCATTATGTTTTCCAGGTCATCGGCCTTTTTCCCTTGAAAGACTCTTCGCAGGCGGAGTTCCAATAACAGCACCCAAACAGCCAATAAGAGGATGGCCACTCCGAAGGCGATAAGGAAATAAAATGCATAGTTTTCAAGCATAACGTTCTAAATTATACATCATTTCTCTTTATTTTGCAAAACGTGCTCAATTCAGATACAATTAAGAGCAATATGGGCGGAATTGAGAACGGGGCAATTTACGCGCTTTTGTTTATTTCTCTTTATTTTGAGGTTTTTTTAATGTTGACTTTTTTAGAAAATCGCAATCGTTTGAAATCTCAGGAAAGAGCGGAAGAAATCAATAAGTTCCCTTCGGTGACCATTATTGTTCCTTGTTGGAACGAGGAAAATACCGTTGAGGCGACCGTTGAATCTTTACTGTCCTTGGAATATGAGAAAGACAAACTTATGGTTTTTGTCGTGGATGATGGCAGTACCGACGGGACATGGCGGAGGATTCAACGGTTTAATGGCGATAATCAGGTGAGAATTTTCCGCAAGGAAAACGGTGGTAAGCACACGGCGGTGAATTTGGGTATTGAGCATACTGAAACGGAATTTGTCGGATGTTTGGACGCCGATTCATTTGTTGACCGAAAAGCCCTGAAAAGAATAATGAAATATTTTGAAGATGCGGAAACGATGGCGGTTACGCCGGCGCTTAAGGTGTATAAAAGCGACAATATAATTGAGTTGATTCAAAATATGGAATACAAGATGGGTATTTTTATCAGGAAAATGTTTAGTCTTTTGGACGCTCTTCAGGTAACGCCCGGTCCGTTTTCAATTTTCAGGAAAAAAGTTTTTGACGAGCTAGGTCTTTACAGACATGCTTATAACACTGAAGATTTGGAATATGCCTTAAGAATGCAGAGCAGACATTATAAAATCGAGAACGCGCATAACGCTTTTGTTTACACGGTCGTGCCGAAAACATTCAAAAGTTTATACAGGCAAAGAGTCAGATGGATTACGGGATTCTTGAAAAACGCCGTTGATTACAGATTTATGTTTCTAAGGAAAAAATACGGCAACCTTGGAATTTTGGTTTTACCCCTCGCTTTCATTTCAGTTTTTTCCGCGTTGTTTTTTGTCGGCAGAGTCGCGTTAACAATTATCAGCTATGCGATTGAAAAAATTTCTTTGCTCAATGCCGTGAACTTTAATTTGAATTTTGCCTTTTCCGGATTGAATTTTGACTGGTTTTTCGTGAACACGGGCGCGGTGCGAATGTTGAGTATTTCTGTTTTGCTTATGACAGCTGTTTTCGTCGGCGCTGGGAAAAAAATGGCGGATGGAAAATTCAAGCTGTCGCGCGATTTTTTCTACTATTTGTTTTTATACGGATTGATATCTCCATTTTGGTTGATAAAATCAATTTATAATTTGTTTTTCGCCAAAAAGGCGCTATGGAGATAATGAGAGAAATAAATTGGACAAAATATATATTCGTTCTTATTATAACTGGCGTTATTTTTATCTCCGTTGTTTCGTTAAGCGGTTATTTCAGCGGTAAAAAGATGGAAGAGCTCAATAATATTGAAGACAAAATTTCAATGAATATTTTGGCTTCGGAGACGCAGTTTTTGTTGCTTGGGGAATCTTCATGTAAAAATATAGACAATTCGGTGCTCTCGCGAGAATTAAATTCTTTGGCGGCGAAACTTGATTATTCGGAAAAAAATCTCGGAGTGGATAACGCGGAAGTGAAAAGGCTGAAAAAATATTATTCTCTTTTGGAAATAAAAGACTACTTGTTGCTTAAAAAAATGGGTGAGAAATGCGATTTTTCGCCCGTTTTTATCCTTTATTTTTATTCAAACAAAGGCGATTGTCCTGACTGCCAGAGCGCTGGATACGCCTTGACATATCTGAGAAGGGAATACCCCCGGCTGAGGATTTATTCTTTTGACTACAATCTTGATTTATCCACGATAAAGACCCTTATCGCGATGTATGGGGTGAAGAATGATTTGCCGGCGATTGTCATAAATGGGGAAGTGTATTACGGATTAAAAGCGCAGGATGAAATAAAAGAATTATTTCCGGACGTCAAGCAGGGGGAGGAAGCCATGGCAAAATCATCCGTTATTGTTTTGGCGCCACACTTTGATGACGCGGTATTATCAATTGGCGGATTAATGTCAGGGCAGAAAAGTTTATCGGTCGCTACATTTTTTAGCGGACGACCTGATACGGTAATGAGCACTGAATGGAATAAATTATCAGGGTTTCGCGACAGCGATCAAGCGGTTTCTTCGCGAACCGAAGAAAATCGGCGAGTCCTCGCCTCGTACGATGCGGGCGTAAGAAATTACGGTTACTTGGATTCTCAATATAGAATTGATTCAAAAGGCGCCGGTTTAAAGGAAAAAATAATTAAGGACATTGAAAAAATAATTAAGGACAATAACAGCCCCCACTTATCTCTTTACGGACCTGCGATTTTCGGATCAGATTTGGTTCATCCTGATCATAAAATCCTGCACGAGGCGTTTATCAGTGTTGCTGAAAAAAACAAGGATTCAAGGGTAAAATTTTTCATGTATGAGGATTTTCCTTACATTTATAAATTTATAAAAAACACGAAAGGGAATTTTTATAACTACCTCAAAGGAAAACAAGATATAAAAATTAAAAAAATAGAAATACCGTTAACAAGCCAACAACTCGAGAACAAAGTGGATGAGATTGAAAAATATACATCACAAGTGAAGGCATTTCGCGCCCTTGGAAACAATCTGGCTGAGAACGCAAAAGATTTTTTTCAAAACAGGTGTGCTAAGGATGTTGAATTCAAAAATAAACCTTGCGAAGTTGTTTATAGGATATCCAATTAAATTTTATCCCCCGTTTCTTGTTTACGCGAAGATTTTTGGTTATAATGGAAACATATGAACAAGGAAAAAAGGCAAGAAAAATTTTTAGACGTGACGGCTCCGAGCAAGAAAAGTGAGCCGGGGCATTTGCATCCGCTTACTCAGGCCCAAAAAAAGGCGATTGAAATTTTTTCTTCAATGGGTTTTGAGGTGGCGGAGGGGCCGGAATTGGAAACTGAATACTATAACTTTGACGCGCTTAATATCGCCAAGAACCATCCCGCGCGCGATATGTGGGACACTTTTTGGACCAAGGACGGGAGAGTGATGAGGACACATACTTCAAATGTTCAAATCCATTATATGGAACAAAACAAACCGCCGTTTAGAATCATTGTTCCCGGCAGAGTTTTTCGCTATGAGGCGACGGATGCCACACATGAGATACAATTTTATCAGCTAGAGGGTTTGATGGTTGGGAGGAACATCAACCTCGCGAATTTGAAAGCGATAATGGAAGTTTTTTTCCAGAGATTTTTCGGAGATAAAAAAATGGAAATCCGCCTTCGTCCCAGTTATTTTCCTTTTGTGGAACCGGGAGTGGAAATTGATATGAAATTCAAGGGTAAATGGATGGAAATTGCCGGCGCGGGGATGGTTCATCCGAGTGTTTTGGAAAATGTGAAGCTTGATTCGCGGGAGTGGCAAGGGTTTGCGTTCGGGATGGGGATAGACCGGCTGGCGATGATTAAGCATAAAATAGACGATGTCCGATTATTCTATTCAGGGGATTTGAGGTTTATAAAACAATTTTAATGTATGGTGATAAAAAAATTTTTAAAAACAATGAAAACATTTCCCAAATAGAGAGAGAGGTGAAAAACCAAATTAAACGAATCCCGAGATTAGATGAAAAAAGAATAGCAATACGCCAGTTTATTGAAGAAGGGATTAAACTCGGCAAAAACAATTATGATGCGATAATTTGCCCTCTGTATTCGGGTTTTGTGCCGGCTGTTCTGTTTCAGAAATTGTATATTGGGAAAAAACATAAAAAAATACCGATATTCACATTCTCTGCGATAAGCTCAAGTCCGCTTAACAAAAAACAAATTTACACTCAAGAAAAAGCGAAATTTGAGATAGTCTTTACCGAATACGGAGAAAAAATCATTTCTCTCATACAAAAAAAATTCAGTTTATTTTTGAAAAAACACAAGCTAAATAAGAATAGCAAAATTTTATTTATTGATGCTAACATAGCCAAAGGATTTACTCTCGCTTATTTTGTTGAAGTTTTGAAAAGATTGGGGCTAAAAACTGTAAACTTAACGGTGGTAATTACCGATTCGCGGGCGGAGAAAAAGGAATTTGAAGTTTTGCCCGAAAAACTTTTCAAGGGCGGAAAATTGGTGCTGTTTAATCAGAAGAATATGACAAATAAAGTGTTTGATAATGTTCTTACGCCCAGTTGCAATATTAAGAAAGGTGGCAAAAAATTTAAACAAGGGAAAATGGTTACTTCCGAAAAACAACTTACTTATTATCCATATTGTTTGGCATTGGCTTTATTCAAGCAAGAATACAAAGATAAAGTTTTATGCAAACTCCGTAAGAAGCATTAAATTAACTTTCAGAGTTTTAAATTGTCCGTTGCAAAGAATCCGTTTTTTGGTTAAAATATATAATGTACAATTAAAGAAAAATTATTCGCACCTTATCTTATGTTGAGAATAATGAGATTTAATTGCCGAAATTATAAAATATGGAAGAATTTAAAGAACAATTAAACTACGAAAATGAGAACAAGGAAAAGCAAAAAAAAGAAAGGATTTTGATTGTGGAAGATGACTTTCCAAATATGATTGGCGCCTTGCAAGCCTTTCAAGGCGATAAAAATATTGAAGATTGCATCGCCGTCAAAAGTTATGAGGAGGCCGTTTCCAAAATTGACGAATTCAAACCAAGCGCCGCTTTACTTGATGTCAACATCATAGGGGGAAGTGGCAAAGAAGTGGCTAAAATTCTAAAAGAGAAAGGAATCCCTTATGTTTTTGTTACGGCTTCTGGGAACAATCAAATAGAAATCCAGTCGGACGAAGAAACCCTTATGAAACTTGAAAAAAATATGGGAAAGGATGTTGAAACTTGGCAAGCAGCTTATGAATTGTTGAAAAAGAGAAGGGAGTCAAAAGAATAAGTGGCTTTGCCAAGGCTTACCGTAAGGCCGGAGAAGAAGAAAAAGCCAAAGAAATTGACAAAAAATACGAATTATCTGAATTGATGAAGAAAGGCACGATTAAAGAAATTGTTGAAAAAATAAAAGAATGGTAATTTCCCCTTTCTGAAATCTAAAAATCCCGGCTGCAAAAAGTTTTTTATCTTATAAAAGAATATGGCGCATTACGCTATATTCTTTTATTTTTTCCGGCAAATGTTATAATTTAATTATATGAAAATTTCATACAAATGGTTAAGTTCATATTTCCCCAAAAAACTTCCCAAGCAGGAAAAACTGGTTGAGCTTTTGACGATGCATAGCTTTGAAGTGGAAAGTGTGGAAAAGAAAGGAAATGATTTTATTTTGGATATTGATGTTTCGCCGAACAGGGCGCATGACTGCTTGAGCCATATCGGGATGGCGAGAGAGATCTCCGCGATTTTGAATCTGTCGCTCAACTTGGACACTCGGTGTCCAAGTGCACTTGGACACCGAGTGTCCAAGTTGGACAAGTTGAATTTAGAAATTAAAAATCCTGAGCTGTGCAGGCGTTATATTGGCAAGGTTATTAATGGCGTGAAGGTGGGACCGTCACCGAAGTGGATGCGCGAGCGGCTGGAAGCGATAGGGCAAAAATCAATCAATAATATCGTGGACGCGACGAACTATGTGATGTTTGAAATGGGTCAGCCGCTCCACGCCTTTGACGCGGATAAAATTGAGGGCGGAATTGTCGTCCGGATGGCGAAAAAAGGGGAGAGGATTACGACTCTTGACGGGCAAGAAGTTGAACTTAATAATAGCGTATTGATTATAGCAGACGAGAAAGGACCGTTGGCGATTGCTGGAATAAAAGGTGGCAAAAAGGCGGAGGTGGACGAAAACACAAAAAACATAATCTTGGAGGCGGCGAATTTTGAGCCGGTGAATATCAGGAAAACTTCCCGCAAAATAGGCATACGCACGGAATCGTCTTTGAGATTTGAAAATGAAATCACACCGGAGTTGGCGGGGAAGGCAATGGACAGAGTGACGGAAATAATTTTTGGTTTTCACTTGGTGGCGGAGACCCACTTAGGTGCAAGGCACCTAAGTGCACTTAGGTGCCTTGCACCTAAGTTAAAGTTGTCTGAGGTAACCGATTTTTATCCCAAAAAAGCGAACGGGCACAAGCTCGGCGTTCACCCGAAAGATGTTTCAAAACTGCTCGGCGTTGAGATTGAAGAAAAAGAGATAATTGGCATTTTAGAACGGCTCGGTTTTAGAGTTAAAAAAATAAATCCGGTGAAAAATGCCCTGAAACTCGCGAAATCACTGGCGGGAAAGCCTTATAAATACGGGGCGAGTGTAACTTTTGACGCGCCTGATTATTTTGACTGCTCGTCTCTTACGAGTTATGTATTCGCCCATTCCGGAGTTTCAATTCCGCGCATGGCGATTGACCAGTTTTTTTATGGAAAACCGATAGACGAAAAAGATGCCAAGCCCGGAGATTTGGTTTTTTCAAACTCGGGGAACGGCAAAATTCATTATGAATCCAAAGAGTTTATGAAGGGTTTGAAGGCAAAGGAGGGTATTGATCATGTCGGACTTTACCTTGAAAAAGGCAAAGTCCTTCACGCTTCGCGTCACAACACGAACGGCGTTATTATTGAAGATTTAAAGAAGTCCAAATTATTTAAAGGGAAAAATTTCAGGGGATTTCGCCGGCTTGTTGGGGAAAAAGATGACATACTTCTCGTTTCAGTCCTTTGTGAGCGTCTTGATATTCGCCGAAAAGAAGATTTGATTGAAGAAATAGGGAGGATTTACGGCTATAAAAACATTCCTTCAAGGCTTCCGGAAGAAGTGTTAATCCCCCCGAAACGAAACGATAATTTCTTCTACGCCGACATCGTGAGGAGTATTCTCGCGGGTGCCGGATTTTCCGAGGTTTATAATTATTCTTTCGTTTCCACGGGGGACATTGAATTGGCGAACCCAATTGCCAAAGACAAGAAATATCTGAGGAATAATCTTTTGGACGGTTTGAGAAAAACCGCCAAAGAAAATATCAGATATTTTCCCGCCGTGAAGATATTTGAAATCGGGTGCGTTTTTGCTGGCGGAAACGAAACGGCATCTTTGGCGATGATTTCCACAAGCGCTTCATTTTTTGAAATGAAAGGAACAGTTGAAAATATTTTAGATAAAATCGGTATAACGGACGCGTGGTTTGACGATTTCGAGTTTGGAGTTTCCGAAATTATGATCGGCAACACTTCTTTGGGGGTCATTAATCACGGCGAAGCGGAAATAAGCTTTGATATGCTTGTCCGACTTGCCACGGAAGAAGTTGAATACAGGCCAATTTCAAAATATCCGGCGGTCAAGAGGGACATTTCCGTTTTTGTACCACTGAAAACAAAAATGGTTCAAGTTCTGGATATTATTGAAAACACCGCCAGTATGCTTTTGGTTGACACTGATTTGTTTGACATCTATGAAATTCCGGATGAAGACAGGAAATCTTTCGCTTTCCACCTGGTTTTCCAATCTGCTGAAAAAACTCTTTCTGAAGAAGAAATAAATGCTTTAATGAATAAAATAATGGATGCTCTGGACGCAAATGTGGAGTGGGAAGTGAGGCGGAGTTGATTTTTTAAATTTATGTCTATGGAGGACTCTTTTATAAAAAGTGAGAAAAAAGGAGCGAAGACGGAGGTTCTTAAAAGCAGGGAGGAAATTTTGGATGTGCTTTCAAAAGGGATTGTTGCCGAAAAAGAAGAATTGGAAAAAGTGAGAGAGTTGTCGGAAATGGAGCGCGCATGGTGGAGGGATTTTTCTCCATACGAGACAAACGAACAAATTCTGGAGGATTTTGAAAAAGGGGCGCTTGAAAGAATTGAAGATGACGAAAACCTGAAGCTTATTATGAGGTTTTCAAATCCGGAACTTGAAAAATGGCAGCCGTATCTCGGCAAAGAAGCCGCGCGCCTTTTACGCGAAGCGGGTGAGAGGTGGCGAGAAAGAATGAAAGCGGCGGGTTTGCCGGATGACATTCGTTTGGCGATTACAAGTTTAATAAGGACGAAAAAATACCAAGAAGAAATAATCAAGGCTGGAAAATTGGCGATGCCGAACAGCCCGCACACGAAGGGGCAAAGTTTTGACATAGACGGATGTGGATATTATATAAAGGATAGCGTGGTCAATCCGCGGCAGTGTGAGAATTATCTCAAGATTTACAAGCCGCTTGTCCATCAAATTCTGAAAGAAGTTTTGGATGAAATGAAAGAAGATGAATTCCTTACATTTATACAAGAAAACAAGGGTACCGACAGCCAATGTTTCCATGTTACGAGAAACCCCTCTTATCTTTCCTGATAAGAGGGAAGAACAAAAAAAGGTTTGCCAGGCAAACCTCCTACTTTTTTGTCGTCCTTTTCATTTTGGATATTAATCTCAAAATTAATATTGGAGGGACGACGACCGTCCCAAATATTCCGAAGACCAAGTACAGTACTAAATACTGCACTGGAGCTTTGTATATGCTTCTGAATACTTCTTTTATTTTTTTAATTTTCTTCCTCCTTTGAGAATTTTGTTTTTCTGCCTTTATTTTAAGCGAAAACGGAGAAGAAAGCAATTTTATTTTTGTTTTTTGCTTCTTGTGTTAAAATATCCTTAATGTTCTACATCTTTATTTTTCTTGTCGTGTGGCTGGCGGGGATAGGGGTTTTGCCCATACCTGAGGAAATTATCGTCTTGAGCGCCGGCGTGGGGATTGAACAGGGGGTGGGAAAACTATTTCTGACTTTCATTGTTGTTTTCATCAGTTTGATAACGAGCGATTATTTTCTTTTTTGGGTGGGGAAAAAATTCGGAATGAAGATTTTGAAGATTAAAATCATTTCCATGGTTATCTCTCAGGGCAAAATAGACAAAGTTCAGAATTTTTTTGACGGACATAACAAAAAACTCATTTTTTTCGGGAGATTTGTTTCAGGCCTGCGTTCCATTTCTTTTTTTTCCGCAGGTATGTCTCAAGTTAAGCCGGCGGTATTTTTATGGATTGATACTTTGGCATCTTTAATTTACATTCCGGTCCTCCTTTTCCTCGGATACAGGTTTTCTTATGATATAGCAAGGATTACGGACGGTATGACAAAAACATATCATGCCATAGAGGTTGTGATAATAGTATCCATTATTGTTTGGTTTTTTTTCGCTCTCTCAAAAAAAATACTGAACAATGGCAATGCCCAATCGGAGTCCTTGACAAATGCAAAAAAGAGTGCAAAAATGAGAGGCAGAAAAATTAAAAACAAAGAAAGAAGGGAGGTGTAAAAAATGAAAAAACAGAAACCCGTTGTTTCTTCGGGAGGGCTTATGACCCCCGAAGAGTATTATTCCCGTCATGAAAATGACGGAACTGTGGAGGTCGCCACGTTCTCTTTCGTGGCGGTAATCGTAATCTTGATTCTGGCCGCCATATTCGGCTAGAATCCTCCTAAAAATTAAAAACCGCTTCCCCGGAAGCGGTTTTTTTGTTATAATGTTTTTATGTTCAAACCGATAAAATTAAAAACGAAAGATGGCGTGGAAATCGCGGGGGATTTTTACCCCGTTGGCGACAAGGGCGCCCAGGCTGTCATTTTGACGCATATGATGCCTTCAAACAAAGAAAGCTGGAGGGCTTTGGCGACGAAACTGAACGCCATCGGTTTCCAGTGCTTGGCGATTGATTTGCGCGGTCATGGGGAATCTGAAGGAGGACCGGACGGCTACAAAAATTTCTCAGACGAGGATCATCAGGCATCCATTAACGATGTTGACACGGCAGTCGCTTTCTTCACTTCAGCGGGCTTATCTCCTGAAAAAATATCTCTCGTCGGCGCCTCTATCGGGGCGAACCTTTCCTTTATTTATCAGGCGTCTCATTCTGAAATAAAAGCCTCCGTTCCAATCTCCCCCGGCTTAAGTTACCACGGGTTGGACACCGAACCGGCCGCCAAAAATATTGGGGAAAATCAGTCCGTCTTTTTATGCGCCGGCGGGGAAAATGACGCCTACTCAAGCGAAACGGCACAAAAACTTTTTAATTTACTTAAAGCAAAAAACAAAAAAATAAAAATTTTCCAGAACGCTGGGCATGGCACGACAATATTTTCCGAAGAGCCGGAATTGATGAATGAGATTGTTAGTTGGTTAAAGGAAATTTATGATTAAGGTTGGCGTGTTAAGAGGCGGTCCGTCCGCCGAGCATACAGTTTCACTTAAAACGGGAGAGAGCGTCTTATCCTCTTTGTCGGAAAAATACGAGGGACACGACATTTTTCTTTCTCCGCAAGGAAATTGGTTTTTGGATGGAAAAACTTCTTATCCGGAACAGGCTTTCCGTTCCGTTGACGTTGTTTTCAACGCCCTGCACGGTCAATTCGGCGAAGACGGAAAGGTTCAGCAAATACTGGAAACTTTTGGAATTCCTTACACGGGTTCGGGTATTTTGGCGTCCGCCATAGGGATGAATAAAATGTTGGCGCGAGAAACCTTTTCCTCCGTCGGTTTGCGCATTCCGCGCGCCGTGGCAGTGAATGAAGATGAAGATATCGAAGAAGCAGCCTTGAGAATTTTTAGAAAAATGGGTCCATCACTCGTCGTAAAGCCACTCTCGTCAGGGTCTTCAATGGGTGTTTCAGTTGTTCACGATTATTCAAACTTAATCAAGTCCATTGAAAGGGCATTCCTCGGCGAAACTGGAGTCCCTCTTTCCGAATCGCGAAAAATAATAGTTGAAGAATACATCAAAGGCAAGGAAGCGACCTGCGGGGTAATTGAAAATTTCAAAAATGAAAAATATTATGCCCTGCCGATTGTTGAAATTGTTCCTCCGGATGAATCCGATTTTTTTGATTATGGAGCGAAGTATGGCGGAACGGCAAACGAAATTTGTCCGGCAAACTTCAGTAAGAGCGAAAAAGTTGAAATGGAGAATATCGCGCGCGAGGCGCATAAAGCGGTGGGGTGTCGGCATTACTCGCAGAGCGATTTTATCATCTCTCCACGCGGAATATATATTTTAGAGATAAACACTTTACCCGGACTGACAAAAGAATCTCTTTTGCCGAGGTCTGTTGAGGTTGCGGGCGTGAGTTACTCTGATTTTCTTACTCATCTGATAGAGAAGGCGGTTGGCGGGCATTAATATTTAAATACTTTTTTCAAACTCCTTCAACGATTTCACGGCGCCTTCAACATCGCCTTTTTTGATTTGAAAACTTATTGTCTCCATGAGCGATATTTTCTTTAAAAAATCATCTTTTTTAAATTTGTTTCTGAATTTAGCGATTTCTTCTTTATTGTTTCGCGAAAGAATGTTCTGCATCAAGGTTAGCGCCGCCGCCGCTTTGTAGTATTTATCCGGTATCATATCAATTGTTTGCATTGCGGAATCAATCTTCCCTTGTTCCGCGTAAATTTTGGCGAGATTGAACAAGAAAAGGGGGGCGTCCGGAGAACTGCTTATTTCTTCCATTGTTTTTTTTAGAGCATCCGGGTTCCCAAGAGATAATTGAATTTTTGCCACCTTGCTGAAAACTTCATTTTTCACTCCGACGGAAACTGCTCCCTTTGTTTTGGCTATTTCATTAACCGCTTCTTCAGTATCTTGTATAATAGCCTCTTGCATAAGCTCTTTGTTGGTCTCCATTCGTTTCTCGGCGATATTTATTATCTTTTCCGCCCTTTTTCCGATATCTGTGATTTTAAAGACCGCTTTTTTTGATTTTTTAAAAAGACTGTCGGATTCCTCAATTTCTCCCTTTTTGCCTTTAGAGACAGCCATGTGGTTTAATATGTCGGACTTGAAAGAGTAATAGCCGTTAGATGATATGTCAACGGCATTCCAAAATGATTTGATTTGAGAGAGCCCCCCCGAATTCAGAAAATAAACTGCCAAAAAAACGATTATCAAAAGAAACAAAAACTTTTTCATTGCTTTATTATACCATTTTTGAAGAAAAAAATGCTGTGGACCCGACCGGAGTTGAACTGGCAACCTCCTGCGTGTCTCAAAAAACAAGGAATGGCGGTGACTATGTTTTTCGCGATTCCGTGGCAATAAAGCGAAAAAAAATAAAAAACTTTGTGGACTGGAGGGGAGTCGAACCCCTGACCTCCGCTATGCAAAAGCGGCGTTCTACCACTGAACTACCAGCCCGCCATACCCCACACTCCCCCTAACGGAATCCTCACAAAATATATTTCGCTTCAATTCGTTTTTATTATTTTGCGGGACAAGGCGGGTGCTCTAGCTAGTTGAGCTACATGCCCTTAACTTGTTTTATACTGTAACATTTTTATCGTTTTTATCAATAAATTGTTCAGGCGCTTAATCAAATTGAAATAATTTCCTTGTATTGTTTTTTCAAGACACGGATTGCAAACAACAGCAGGTAGATGATAGCCGTCATTTTCTTCCCAAAGCGCGTTTTCTTTGTCATAATGAATTAAATCAAGTAGTATGGAAAACATGACAAAATGTGAAGAACTGAAAACCGCGTTGGAAGGTATTGAAACTCTCAAAAAAGAGCTTGACTTGGAATTGGAGAAGGCGGAGGGAATGGGAACGGAAAACTTTGCGGAAGCGAAAAAAGCTCTCGCGAAAGTGAAAGAAATTAAAGCGGAGATGGATGAGAAAAAAGAAGTGCTGGAAAAAGAGATGGGGCTTCTGGGATACATACCTTTTTTAAGATATGTGGAAATGACGAGTGGTGACTGGGAAGGAATGGAAAACCAATTGAATGATTACAGAAAGAACGGGCTATGGGGCGCCTT
>CAYWCU010000018.1:0-18645 GCA_964456855.1 uncultured Candidatus Saccharibacteria bacterium
CCCAAATCCTCATCGAACTAAGGGATGAAAATTTGGGCGGAGGAAAATTGGTACTCCATATGAATTGATCAACGCCAATTTTCCGTAGCCAGATATACGCTGTTATGTGATGTAGACAGAAATTTCTTTTCCTTATTATTATTTTTTTTGACAATTTATTTATCTTCTTTTTTGCTTACTTTTCCAAGAGCGTCTGTTGCTTGATCAAGTAAAACTCTTGCTTTATCCAATCCTTCTTGCATATTGGTAATTCTGCCAGCGCTCATATAATTTAAGATTTCATATGCCTCGTCAATGCGTTGAAATACTTCACCAACTGGACCCTCAGCTTTTTCACCTTTAAGCTCATTTCGTATTTCTTCTTCACGTTCGTGTGGTGCAAAAGTAACTCTTTCCTCCATGGAAGACTCATTATTACCAACTTCAATGTTTTTTAGTTGTTCAATCATAGAATTATTGATTAAATTATTAATGATTAAATTATATCACATATATCATAAGTTATGTTCGACCTGAAATAAATTGCCAAAAAAATCTAAAAAATAATAAAGAAATTTCTGGCTATTTCACATAATGCGCCGCGGATGATGCGACCGTTTGTGAGTATAATTATTGTAGCATAGCTACAATAATTTATGAGCAAATGTCGCATATCCCGCTGTTGTCCGAAGTCCGCGAAGCAAAGCGAGCGGGATGAGGACGGCAGAGGGATTCATCCGCGGCGCATTGTCCTAAATCCGAGAGTGGGGCGAATGGAGCGACAGCGGAGTGAGCTGAGCGAGCGGATTTAGGACAACTGGTTATTATGCAAACTTTTTGTTTGGATAATAGTTGATATTTGTATGTTATGCAAGTATGTGATATACTTGCACCCATATCAACTATGCTGAAATTTTATCATTAAAATAATGAAAATGCAAATTTTAGAGAAAGTGGAAAATTTATTGAAATTGAGAAATTACAGCCCAAAAACCATAAAGAGCTATCTTTTTTATATTCGCGAATATATTGAGTTTTCCGAAAGAAAAAACATCAAAGAAAAACATAAGGCGATTGAATCGTTTTTATTGGAAAAACAAAAACAGGGCAATTCCCCTCAAACAATCAATCTCGCCCTGAACGCCGTAAAGTTTCTTTATCGCGAAGTTTTGAAATCAAAAGACAGGATTGATTTCAAATGTGCGAAGAGAAGTAAAAAACTGCCGGTTGTTTTATCAAGGCAAGAAGTGGAAAAAATTATTCTTCAAATAGAAAATCCAAAACATAAACTTATGGTGTCTCTCGGTTATGCCGCGGGATTGCGCGTTAGCGAAGTTGTTGATTTAAAAATAAAAGATATTGATTTGGAAGAGTTAACAATTCATATCAAAAACGCCAAGGGCAAAAAAGACAGAATTACGGTTTTCCCGCAAAAATTGGTTTTAAGCATAGGAGAATTGACGCGCGGGAAACCTCAAGACGGTTTTGTTTTCGCGAGTAACCGCGGCGGAAAACTGACAACAACTTCGCCGCAAAAAATTTTTCAAAACGCGTTGAAAAAGGCGGGGATTAAAAAGGACGCGACATTTCATTCTTTGCGTCATTCTTTCGCCACGCATTTGCTTGAAAATGGCGTTGATGTAAGATATGTGCAAGAGCTTTTGGGGCATGCCAATATAAGGACGACGCAAATTTATACACAAGTGACCAACCCAGCGCTCAAAAAAATCAAAAGCCCGCTGGACTAATCAAATGAAAAAAGACGACAAGAAAATTATCGTAATACTTGGACCGACGGCGTCCGGCAAGAGCAATCTGGCGGTTGAATTGGCGCGCAAATTCAGGGGTGAGGTCATTTCCGCCGATTCGCGGCAGGTATACAAAGGGATGGACATTGGAACGGGCAAGATAACGAAACGAGAAATGAAGGGTGTTCCCCATCACCTTCTTGATGTCGCTAACCCCAAAAAGGTTTTCACTGTCGTTGATTTCAAAAAAAAAGCTGAAAAGGCGCTGGAGGATATTTGGTCGCGGGGAAAACTGCCCATTGTTTGCGGGGGCACCGGTTTTTACATCCAAGCGATTACCGGCGGAATCGCCATTCCGGAAGTAAAGCCGGACTGGAAATTAAGAAAAGAACTGGAGAAAAAAACGGCTGAACAACTGTTTGAAATGCTGAAAAAACTGGATAGTAAACGCGCCAAAACGATTGACGCGAAGAACCCCCGCCGGCTTATCCGCGCGATTGAAATAGCGACAGCGTTGGGAAGCGTGCCGAAACTCAGTTTAGAAAATGAGCCTCCAAACGACGCAATTTTATTTATCGGCGTTAAACTGCCTGGAAAAGAACTAAAAAAGAAAATTGAAAAAAGAATGAAACAAATGCTGAGGCGGGGGTTGGTGAAAGAAACGGAGAAACTGAAAAAATCAGGGCTTTCATGGAAAAGAATAAACGAGCTCGGGTTTGAATACAAATATCCGGCGATGTATCTGCTGGGAGAAATAGGCAAAGAGGAATTGCTGGAAAAACTTGTCCAGTCAAACCTCAAATACGCCAAGACCCAAATGACATGGTTCAAGAAATACACACCGAAAACAAAATGGGTGAAAACCGCCGTGGAGGCGGAAAAGATAGTTAAGAAATTCCCCTGATTACGGAAACGCTGATGATATTCGGCTTCCAGAATTACTGTCGTCTATAACTTTCAATAATTAAATAAGACGGTACTTTATCCGCTTTGGCGAGTAATGCCGGATACTTGTTCATTTCTGCTTTGGTTGGTTTGGGTTCATATATTCGGGCAATTTCAAATCCCGCTTCCAACAGCGAATTAACAACAAAATTTAATGGATGATTATAGTAAGTAGTAGTGGTGGTGGTAGCTAATTTTGATAGAAGTTTTGTTTGCCATTTTTGAATCTCAAAATAATTTAACCTCCCTCTTGAACCAACCAATTCAGCGCCCTCCATTTGCTCGCTCAACAGAATGCGGCAAGGATGTATATTGGCGTAAATGAATTTTCCGTTTTTAGGAAGCCTGTTATGTATCGTTTTCAAGCTTTTTTTGAATTCTTTCTCGTTGAAATAAAGGTGTAGCATTAACGCCAGAACAATATCAAATTTTTTATATGGCAAGCCTATTTTTTCATCAAGTGCGCTACCGACAAAATATTTTATTCCCTGTTTCCTTTTCTCCTCCACCGCCTCGGCCAGTCTTATGAGATTTTCAGCCAAATCAATTCCTGTAACATTGGCTTCTTTTTTTGCCAGCCATCTGGAAACTTTCCCGTTCGCGCACCCCAAATCAAGAACCCTCTTGCCCTCAATGCCGCCAAGAATGCTCAAAACCCTTTTGGAAACCAGTAAATCTGATCGAATATGAATTCCATCAACATTTTCTCTCCATAAATTATCTTTTTTATACTCCTCTAAAAAATGCATAATCTATTTTACGGCTTTTATGATTATGTACGGAGGAATTCTCACATCCTCTTGGCTGAATAAGATGGGATATTTTTTTAGATCGCCCCCTTTTGGGACAGGTTCATACATTTTATCAAGCTTGAATCCATTCTCGCTTAAAACATTTACGAGAAAAGATATCGGATAACGATTATATTCACTCAGAATGCTATCGCCATTGCTTGCCCTAAGCTTGGCTTTTAAAGAAGAAAATTGCGGGTAATTGGCATGAAATGGGTTGTGTAGAGCTATTACTCCCCGTTCAGTTTTGCTTTTGACAATTGCCCTGAAAGGTTGTATGTCGGTATAAATGAAAACTCCGTCATTTTTCAACACTTTTCTTGCTGTTTTTATTGATTCAATAAATTTATCTTTTGGCAAATAAAGATTGAACATATGAGAGACAATAAAATCGTATTTTTCTTTTTCTGGTTTCTTGTTGAGAAAATCGTTCAACCCCGAGTATTCCATATTGTCCAACCTCTTGATTTTTTCAAAAATATTTTTTTGCCGCTCCAAATCAATTTTGGTTACGATTGCCCCTCTTCGCGCCAAATCATTTGCCAGCCGCCCGATACCCCACTCCATAACGAGTATTTTTTTACCCTTTACATTGGCAAGCAAACCGCACAAAAGTGGATCAAGAAGAATGTCCGCCCGCAGAGAGACCTTTTTTTGAATGTAACGTTTCCAAAAATCAACAAGCTCCTTTTCTTTCATCAGCACTTTTAGCGTTTTTGTGTGGAAAAGAGGTAAATCGTCAGCAAGCAAAGGCATCAAATTCGCTCCTCCCCCTTTAACAAAAAGGAACATTCCATGATCTATTTCAAGCATGTAGGTCGCCGCGTCCTCTATTGTCGTGGTTTGCTTTAAAAATTCCTCCATATGTTCTGGATAGTCGCCAACATTATCAACGACGATCATCGCGCCGTCATTGAGCAAGGGATACATCAACTTCAAATATTCGCCATAATTTTGTTTGTCGGCATCCATAAACACAAAGTCTATTTTTCTTTCCTTGGGCCAGTTTTTCAATACCTCAAAAATCGGCTTTTCATACAAAGTTATAACTTTCTCCACATCCGCCTTTTTAAAATTCTTTTTCGCTATTTTCGCTTTGTCTTTCAAAATTTCGGTCGTGTAAACATGCCCGTTGTTTTCTTTTGCCGCCAAACCGAGCCATACGGTTGAATACCCAACACTCGCGCCAAGCTCCAAAACAACTTTTGATTTTGTCGCAAGTATAAGAAAACGTAACAGCATCGCCGAACTTGGCGGTATTTGCCAAGAACGAATATCTTCATCTTCTGGAAGCAAACCGTAATCGCCCTTGTCTTTGCTTGCGCCCTCTGGAATAGGCCAAACCAACTTCTCCCCTGACTCGTAAATCTCTTTGGAATTTTTTACAAAATTTTCTATAATTTTTTTATCCATATATTTGTTTTATGCCATATTTTAAAATTCGCAGATCCTTTGTGTTTGATGGTATTGTAACTCTCACGGCGTTTTTAAGCAATGTTGAAGAAAAAGGATAGTCCGCGAGTCCCGTAACAAGAATCCCCTTTTGCTTTAATTGTTTTATGAGTTTTTTATCATCTTTAATTTTAATAATCAAAAAATTTGTACCAGTGCCATAAACTTGTATATTATTCTTTTGCAAAAATATTTTTAAAGAATCCTTTGTTTTTAGAAAAGATTTCATTTTATCCGAAAAATATTTTTTATCGCCCAGCGCCGCCTCTCCGGCAAAAACAGCGAAATGATTTACATCCCATGGGCCACGAAGCTTTAAAATCTGCTTTACAATCTCCTTATCAGCCAAAATATAACCCAAACGCAATCCCGCCAAACCAAACGCCTTGGAAAAAGTTCTAATGATTACTACATTTTTATATTTTTTAATCATATTCGCGCTCGTCTCCCCGTAAAACTCAAAATACGCTTCGTCTATAAGACAAGGTATGTTAAGCCGATTGGTTTCTTTTATCAGCACGGACAATTCCTCTTCTTTAATGGAAGAGCCGAGGGGATTGTTTGGATTACAGAGTATCAAACCGTTTGATTTTTCAAGCACGGCAAAGGTTTTTTCAAAAGGAAAATCAAAATATTCGTTTTTGTCTTTGTAAGATATATGGAAAACTTTAACATTTAAAATGCTCAGGATATGATCATATATTGAAAATACCGGAGAAGGCATAACGACTCTGTCGGTCTTGTCAAAAAACAACCTCAAAATGAGTTCGATACCTTGGTCCGCTCCGTTTGTCAGAGTGATATTTTTAGTCGGCTGTTTCGTGTATTCGGACAATGCTTTCAGCAAATTTTCATACTCGGGATAGGAGCTTAGAGTGAAATTGTCAAACTTTTTAAATTTATTTAAAAAGTTTTTATCAAACAGTCCGTAATTTTCATTTAAGTCCAATTTAATATAATCCTTTCTTGCGGATGGAGGTATCCACTGTTTGGAATCCGATACGGATTTTTTAAAAATTAATGCCATAATTTTAACTGTTGCCTAAAAATTGTTGTTTTTTTGTTCGTTATAATAACTGCGGGAGATGGAGGAATCGGACCCCCGACCGCGGTTTTGGAGACCGCCGTTATACCACTTAACTAATCTCCCAATTTAATTATGCCCAACCGATTATTTCTTAATAATAATCAATAATTCGCTATTAAGCAACTCAATATCTATGCGCTTTCTCAACGTGAGGGGTTTGTGGCTTTTTGAGCCGCGCTTTTTAATTTTCTTCATATAGCCCTATGCGTTAATAATTAATGACAGGTGTTGCAATTAATTCTTGAACTGGGGGGAGGTGATAAGAATGCCGAAGAAAGAAATTTTAACCCTTGTAGGAAAAAGGGTTAAAGAGGCGTCAGTAGACGACGACTGTTTAACCGTCGTCTTGACGGTACATGTTTGTGTGCCGCCACCATGTCAGCAGGAGGGGCTGACGGCGGATGGTATACCTTTACAAGGGTGGATTTGACAATCCCGGGACAACCCGGGATTGTCATTATAGATGTATAAAATGCAAAAACCGGAGTATTACACTCCGGTTTTCTTATTTCTTCACCTCCTTATGCAGCTTGTGCCCTCGGCACCATTTGCAAAACTTCTTGAGCTCAATTTTTCGCTCAACGAGTTTTTTGTTTTTTCTGCTCCAATAGTTGATTCTGTTGCATTCGGAGCATTTAAGTTTTATAAGTTTATCCTGTGACATAATGATTATGGTTACAGTATAGCGGAAATAAGCTTTTTTTGCAAATTAAACAATCCCTCACGTCCCGCTAAAAGCGGGACTCCTGCCACGGCGTTCACTTTGTTCACTTGTGGGCAGGGAGGGATTTGGTCAGGAATATTTTTCCTGACGGAAAAATTTCACGACCCTGCCTCGCGGCACTCGCCTTTGCTTCGCAAAACTCGCGCATCGCTCCGGCTTTCAAATCCCTCACAAAAGCAAAGCAGTTTGCTTTCTCCTGCCCAAACTCACTCGCTTCGCTCTCTCGTTGTGGGCAGGAAGGGATTTGAACCCCCGTAGGCAATTAAGCCGCCAGATTTACAGTCTGGTGCGTTTGACCACTCCGCCACCTACCCTATAATCACCCTAAAAAATCATTTTCAGGGTGATTGGTCTTTTTGTTTTTTAAAATTTTTAATCTCTGGAACTCGCTCCTGTTTTTTTCTTTGATGATTTTCTACCCTTGTTTAAAAGCTCAATTTTCAAATCGCCATTCTTTACATCCACTGAAATAATGCCCTTTAACTTTATTTTGTTGGCGATAATCAAACTGGCAATGGGATTCAAAATCTTATTTTGAATAAATCGCTTCAATGGCCTCGCTCCATAGTAAGGATTATATCCTTCTTTCGCTAAAAAGGAAAGGGCGGTGTCGCTCACTTTCAGAATTATATCCTTCTCCAGTAGACGCTTTGCCAACATATCTATCTGTATTTTCACGATTTTCTCAATGTCTTTGCGACTCAAACTGTTAAAGATGATTATTTCATCCAATCGGTTCAAAAACTCGGGTTTAAATTTAGCTTCAAGCGCTTTTTTAATTCTCTCCCTTATTTCGGCTTCGGTTTTCTTTTCGCTTTCTTTTTCCTCTTTTGTGGCAAAGCCAAGCGTTTCCGCCCTGCGTAAGAACTGAGATCCCACATTGGATGTCATGATAAGGACTGTATTTTTAAAGTTAACTTTTCTGCCCTTTGAATCCGTCAAATGCCCGTTATCAAGAATCTGAAGCATCACATTGAAAACTTCGGGATGCGCCTTCTCTATTTCGTCAAAAAGAATGATTGAATAAGGGCGGTGGCGAACTTGCTCAGTCAATTGCCCCCCCTCTTCATATCCGACATATCCGGCCGGAGCGCCGATAAATTTTGATACTGAATGGCGTTCCATATATTCGGACATATCCACCCTTATGAGCGCCTTTTCATCATTAAACATAAATTTAGCCAGAACTTTCGCCAATTCCGTCTTCCCCACCCCTGTAGGTCCGAGAAACATAAAGGAGCCAATGGGTCTGTCTTCGTAAGAAATGCCAGCGCGCGAGCGACGTATCGCCTCGCTTATTTTCTTAATCGCCTCATCTTGCCCGATTACCCTCTTCCTTAATTCATCCTCCATTCTCAGTAATTTTTCCGCCTCGCCTTCTAACATTTTTGAAACCGGAATACCTGTCCAACGCGAAACGATATCGGCTATATCCTCTTCCGTGATTTCTTCATTAAGAATTCTGCGCGATGTTTGGAATTTTTTAAGGCGATTCTCTTCTTGTTTAATTTTTTTCTCAATTTCCGGAATTCGTCCGTAACGCAACTCCGCCACGCGCGCCAAGTCCACTTGGCGTTCAGCCGTTTCCGATTCTAAACGCACCGTTTCCATTTCTTTCTTCAACCCGCGGATGACACCTATTGCGTCTTTTTCGTTTTTCCATTTTAACTCCAGCGCGGAAATTTTTTCTTTACGGTCGCTTATTTCCTTTTCTATTTCTTTAATTCTCTTTTTTGCCTTGGCTGCTCCTGCTCCTTCTCCCTCGGCGTCCTTCAAAAGCGCTTGTTTTTCAACTTCAAGTTTCATTATTTGTCTGTTCGCTATTTCCAGCTCTTCGGGCATACTCTCCAGCTCAAGCCGGCGGGCGGATGCGGCTTCATCAATCAAATCAATGGCTTTATCAGGCAAAAATCTTTCGGAAATATACCTGGCTGACAAGTTGACGGCGGCTCTTATGGCGCTGTCCGTAATCCTCACCCCGTGATGAAGTTCATACTTTTCTTTCAATCCGCGCAAAATGGAAATGGCATCCTCAATGGATGGTTCTTCCACATAAACCGGCTGAAACCTTCTCGTAAGCGCTGGGTCCTTTTCAATGTATTTTTGGTATTCTTTCAAGGTTGTCGCCCCAATAGCGCGCAATTCTCCCCTCGCCAAGGCCGGCTTCAATATATTGGATGCGTCAATCGCTCCCTCCGACGCTCCAGCGCCGACCAGAGTATGTATCTCATCAATGAAAAGTATTATTTTGCCTTGCGCTTTTTCCATCTCTTTTAGGAGCCCTTTCAAGCGCTCTTCAAATTCTCCTCTGTATTTTGTTCCGGCGACTAAAGATGCCAAATCAAGAGAAATCAATTCTTTATCGCGAAGCGATTCGGGAACATCGCCTTGAACAATTCTTCTCGCCAGTCCCTCGGCAATGGCGGTTTTCCCGACACCCGCTTCTCCTATCAAGATAGGGTTGTTCTTTGTTCTTCGGCTCAGGATTTGCATTATTCTTTTAATTTCCTCATCTCTTCCGATAACGGGATCTAGTTTGTCCTCTTTCGCCATATTAGTGAGATTTCGCGCGTATTTTGAAAGTATCTTGAATTGATGTTTTCCTTCGCCCTCAGCGGGTCTTGAATTACGAAGCTCATTTAGTATTCTCATTACCTGTTCCTTTTCTATCTTAAATTTTTCAAGAATCCTCTTCCCCTCCGAAGGCACTTCCAGTATCGCGAGAAAAAGATGCTCCGTTGAAACATAATCATCTTTCATAAGCTGGGCAATACGGTGGGATTCCTCAAGAACCTTTGCCAATTCCGGAGCTAAATACATTTGGTACGAAGGCGCGACGGTTGAAGATGCCTGGGAATCATCCATTTGGTCTAAAATGGACTCTGAAAGAAAAACAAGATCTATTTCCAGTTTTTCTAAAATGGAAATAACGACGCTTTCCTCTTGAAGAGTGAGAGCGGCCAAAAGGTGCAGGACATCAACATGATTTTGTCCCCTTTCAACCGCCAATTCGTGCGCTCTCCGCACCGCTTCTTGGGCTTTAATCGTAAAATTTTGAAATGGTTGCATAATTGTAATATCGTCACCGGCGAACCATGAACTGTTTTCGCCAATGGACGCGTTATTTAATTTTTTTAATACCGAATTTTATCATCAAATGTGATTCTTGTCAAATTATCTTGTAATTTACGATTTTTCCGGTCTTTCCTCCAAAGTTACTGTCAATTGCATTTCTTTGTCATTGCGGAAAATTTTCATCTTTATTTTGTCTCCAATCCTTAATTTGTTCAATAAAGCCATTAGCGAATTGGCGTCGTTCATTTTTATTCCGTTTACCTCAAGAATGACATCCCCTTCTTTTAAACCTGCTTTTTCCGCCGGACTATCTTTAGCGACAACCGGCTCTCCTTTAGGTCCTTTCACCAAGAGAAGCCCATAATCAACGGAGAGTTTCTTTTTTGCCTTTATTTCAGCATTAACCGCTTGATATCTTATCCCTATAAAGGGATATTTTACCGCGCCGAATTCTTGAATGTCCTTTATGTCTCTTTTGGCTATGTTGATGGGCAAAGCAAACCCTATATTTTCCGCCAACTCCGCCATGGCGGTGTTTATTCCAATCACTTTTCCGTTAAGGTTGAGGAGTGGTCCGCCGGAATTTCCCGGATTGATTGAGGCGTCAGTTTGAATGAGCTCCTGCAGTTCTTCTGCCGCCGTTACGGCGTTACCCGAAACCAAAACTCTGCGTTTCAAACCGGAAATTATTCCCACCGAAACGGTATTCTGAAACTCCCCCAAGGAATTTCCGATTGCTATCGCGCTTTGCCCAACTTTAATATTTTTTGAATCCCCAAGAGGGATAAAATTAAAGTTCTTACCCTCAACCTTCAAAATTGCTATATCTTGAAAAGGATCTCTTACTAAAACTTTAGCGGCAAGTTTTCTCCCATCGTTCATTATTACCGAGTATTCCGCCTTGGAATCGGCGACAACATGTTTATTGGTTAAAATCAAACCGTCCTTTGAAACAAAAAAACCGCTACCGCTGGAAACGCGTTTCTTTTCTGTTCCCTTTTGACGATATTGAGGTATTTTGATATCTGGGAAAAATCCTCGCGGAAGATTTTGGAAGGGACTGGTAAAATACTCTTCCATAATGGGAACATCTTTGGTGGCCACCACACTCACAACAGCTGAAGAAACATTTTTAACAACGCTCATAACCATATCCTCTTGAGTGATGATGACGGTTTTTTCATGAATCGTTTCTCCCGGTTTGACAGTTTCAATGGTCTTTTCAATGACCCTGCCTATCATCTGCGTAACAGGAGGAGGAGCTTGGTTGACCAAGGTTACCGTAACGATGCCAGTCGCCAGAGATGTTACGAAACTGACCAGCAGAACGAGCATGACCACTTGTGTTTTATTGAGTTCATTCATTTTTTCTTTTATTTTATTCCACTACAAACAAAAAATCAACATTTCTTTCGACGGTTCTAAAATAGCTTTTCCGCTATTTAAGCAAATTGATGACGGAAAGAATAAGAGCAAGGAGAAGCGCCCACCAAAAGCTGGCTACGACAAAGCCGGGAACAAACATCGCGACAAGCATTATCAAAAGAGCATTGACAACGAATGTAAACAATCCCAGCGTCAAAATGGTGATGGGCAACGCCAAAATCAGAAGAATGGGACGCAAAATAGCCGTGACCAATCCGATAAAGATTGCGGCGACGACCGCCACAAAAAAATTCGCCACCATTATTCCGCTGAAAGCGTAGGCAGACGCTAATATAACAAGAGAAACGATTAACCATTTAATTAAGATATTTATCATATTTTTATTTTCCCATATTTTGCCATTTTTCCCAATACCTCTATATATCTTCTTTTGATTTTACGGAACTGATGTAGGCGCAATAATCACAATCTGCGCCTGCGGGAGGAATTTGATCTCCGTCCAGACACTTCTTGATGTCAAAAATAACCGGTTCAACCCAAGAACTGTCGCCTTCATAAGAAATCAAAGTAACATCAAAATCGAGTTTCCCGTCAAAGGCCTCCCTGTCCGCCTTCCCATTGCAATAAACAAAATATCCGGTGTTTGACACTTTATAACCGTTATTCCGCAAAAGCCATTGATAAATCTCCATCTGTCTTTTGTACCCGATATGCCAGTCCTTATCCAAGCTCGTAATCGCTTCATCCTTGGCGGTCGCCTTATAATCCACGACGATGTATTCTCCTTTTGAATTTTGCCAAAGATCGTCAATGGCTCCGAATATTAATAAGTTGGTCGGTTCGTGCAAATACTGGATACCGGTAAAATTATGTCGCCATCTGTCCAAATCTTTATGCGGAATGGGAATGGCGTCAACTCCATATCTTTCAATCAACGGATGTTTGACCTTTCTTTGCCGATAAATGTCAAATTCCTGCTTTAGCAGGGTGTCAACGGCGCTGTTCAGGGCAAAGGGAAATCCCGGAGGTCTGGCGACTCCCAACCGGCGATCCAAATAGAAGCACCGGGGGCATTGCAAAAAAAAATCAATTTTTGAACGCGAAACCTTAAAGGCATCTCCGCCTTCGGCAGGGCTGTTTTTAGTCGGATTATATAAATTGCGTGTCCGTTGAGCGTTGTAGTATTGAGACATGACTTTATTCTAACACAAAATTAATTGAATTCGGAAAATCAAAATGTTTTAAGCCATTGTTTATATTTTTGAGCCATCTTCTCAAATCCGTTTTTATTATCGCAGATGGTCTTTCCCCCGTGAACCATTTTTATATCAGCGTTCAATTTTACTTTTTTCCCGTATTTCGGGACACTTCTTATTTTTCTCACTCTTTTCTCAGCGGAGCTGATTCGCTCGCGAAGGCTCATTGTGTTCTCCTTTAAATACGCACTCGGAGAAAGATATTTTCCTGTCGCCAATTTCACAAACTCTTTAAATGTCTTTGAAGAACCCATCCGCCAAAATTTTCTGGCCTCTTTCCCGATTTTCGGATTGTCCACGATATAGCCGTATTTTTTATAAAAATAATTCCTCCATTGGCAGACGGCCAATTCCGCCAAACCATAGGCGTGATAATAGCAAGAATGCTCCGACACATACAAATGAGGAACACTCAAAATGAAAATGGATGGCTCACTGCGATTAAAATGTTTTTTGTGGAGTTCTTTGGCAATTTGTATCACCTTGGATTCGTTTATGTTTCTTTCCTCATAAACCCTCTTTTCAAACTCGCTCACGGAGATAACCGCCGCCAAATTGAGAGGAATCAATTTGTGAAGCCTTTTCATTTTCCTCTCAAAGAAACTGAGCGGATATCCTTCCCCTTTTTCGTTCAACGCATACCTGGTTTTCCATTCAATACTGCGGTAAATATTTTCAAAGAACATACTCTGGGTTTCATTCCATGCGGATGATGCCGGAGGATAGTCGGTGTTCAAACATATCTCGCTTTGCTCCGCGTTCAACAAATGGGTGGCGTGCCCCCCTTCATGGAACAAGGTCCGACCAGCATCGATGCCTGACCCAACCTGACCCGGAATGGCGTTGCAGGTAAAATTGGCGCTACCCAGAACCTTCTTTCCGTTTTCAAAACTCACCGGTTTCGTATAACAACAAAAAGCATTACTGTGCTTCCCTTTCCTTTCTAGTAAATCAAGTTTTAAACTTCCCCCATTGAAATCAACACCTAGGGCGGAAAAACTTCTCCCCCACCTCACCAAGGTTTCCTTAAATTGAAAATATTGGTCTTCTTCTTTTCTGAAATCTCCGGACAAAATATAGAAAAAGTTCCAAGGCTTCCGCAATCCCGGCATTTTCTTTTCCATTTTTTCAATATCCTTAAAAGCGTATTTGGTCCTCTTGTATATCTCATCAAAAATGGAAAATATTTCCTCTTTGGACATTCCCTCCGATGTTTTTGACTTATAATCATAAAAATCTTCATACCCGAGTTTTTCGGCATACTCATTTCTCATCTTCACGAGCCGGACGTATTCAGAAACATACGCTTCCGCCAACTCCTCTTTGGCGCGAAAACACGCTTTTCTCACCTCTTCATCACTGTCCGCTGACATAATCATACTCATTTGCGCTACCGATGCTTTTACGAACTTACCGGACCGAGGGTCTTTGTATCCCTCTTTCCGCTTTGCCCGCTTTTGCAAAATCTTGCTCTCCAACTTGTCTATTCTCTTTTTCAGCTCAATTGAATCTTCGGGAGTTTGATATTTCCCAAAAAACAACTTCCATGCCTCCAATTTTTCTTTTTCTTTTCCGCGCGCGTTTTTTAAAAACTTATCAATGGCAAAGGCGTATCCTTTATTCATCCGAAAAGCGTCCCTTAACGCCGACGCCTTGTTCATCTTTTCTTTAACGGAATGGTCGCCCATATAGAAAAGCCAATACAGCTCCTCATATTTTCTATGAAGTCCCTTGTATTCTCGGTTTAATTCCTCTAACAATTTTTTAGCGTTTTTTTTCATTATTACATCTGGCGTTGAGAAGTTTTAGGCGTCAAACACCTTAAACAGTAAACAACCCATTTTTGTAAATTACCATCTTTTCCCCGGACCTTAAGAACGCGGTAACCTTCTTCTCTTCCGTGTTTATCAAGTCCCAGTGGAGCGCGGAATCGTTAAGCCCAAGTTCTTTTTTCATTTTTTTGGACAGTTTTTTGGGGTCGCCGTCATAAACATCCGGGAAACTGCTCCCCACCGCGATATGGCAATTGCCATTTTTTCCTCCGACGTTTTCATCAAAAAGAGTATTCGCCATAAACTTCGTGATTGGTGAAAATCTTTTGTCAGTGAAAGATATTTCACCAATCCGACTGGCTCCCTTATCCATCGCCAACTGTTTTTTGATGAATTTCTCCCCTTTTTTGGCTTCCACTTTTACAACATTTCCATTTTTGAATGTCAAACGAACACCCTCCACATAATTTCCACTGCGAAAAGACGGCATATCGGAGTAATAAACACCTTCCGCGCCACGCCAGTCAGGAGAAGTGAAAATTTCAAAACTGGGAATGTTATGCCCACTAAGCCCGAGCCATTTCCTTTTTTCCCCCGAAGTTATTCTTATATCCATATTCGGAGACTCAAGATGCAAGTAATCAATATCTAAACGGTTGAGTGCCTTCTTAACGGCACCAGCTTTCTTGATCAGGTTTTTCCAAATTTTTACCGGATCTTTTTTGTCCAGATAACATGCCTTGATGATTTCTTTGGCGTAAGTTTCCTTGGACATTTTTGCCTGTTTCGCCAGTTCCTCGGTTGGCATCACGCAAAGAGTCCATCCGAAGTCGCCGTTTTGTTCGCGTTTGTGCGTGATTTCTTTCAGTGGTTTTGAAGAGATTGCCGCAAGCGCTATTTTTCTTGAGTCAATGTCGGAAAGATGCGTCAAAGAAGACGGCGCAATCAAGCCAATCAGTCCATTCAAGTTTTTGTATAATTCCTTGCTCCACGGAGCCAAAAATTTCAACTGGTCTTTGTTTGCTACATCGTAAAAATCAAATTGCATTTTTGGAGTGGTGCCCATTCTGGCGACCACATTCATTCCTTTTTGCAAAAGTTTCCTGTATAAAATTTCTGCCAATTTCAGTGATTCTGCTTCATAGCTGACATAAATTATGTCTCCTTTTTTGTATTTTCCGCCCGTGGACTTTCTTGCCATTTCCAACCCCCAAATTAAAACATCGGCGTATTTGCTAAGAATCTCCTCCGTAAATATTTCTTTATTTTTCATATTTTTATTTATTTTTATAATACCTCTTGTAGACAAATCATTGACTTTTAACAACTACTTGCTAGAATGTTTGTAATACCCACGAAAAAGACCCTTATGCTGTTCCGTCGGCATCGGGGGCTTTTTCTTTTTGGGAAAGACTTAAACGCGAACATTGGTCGTTAATATAAGCAATCTTCACCCCCGTTCGTTTAAGCAGGATTGAGCATTTGTCTTTTGAGTGAGGCGACAAAAGAACAGAAAATTTTTGCTTTTCCTTTAAAAATTTAACCAGACCGGCATAATCGCCATCGCTCGCGACAAGTAATGCATTATCAAACTTGTTTTCATATGCATCGCGCGTCATTTGCAACACCAAATCGGCATCACAATTTCCTTTTGCTTTCCCGTTTCCGTCATACACCACCTCTTTAAATACAAGAGTAAAACCTGATTCCTGCAGATATTTATAGAGTTCTTTAAATTTTGGTATTAATCCAATAAATAAATAGGCGTTGCATACTCCATATTTTTCAGTTAACCATATCCTAAATTTCTTGTAATCCAACTCCCAGCCCAAACTCGCAATCCCTTTATGAAGATTTGCTCCGTCAATGTAGGCGAAATTGTTTTCCTTATTTTTCACAATTTTATTTATTTTTATCCCTGTAATTTTCCACGGCGTTTTTGAACGCTTGGTCGGCGAGAACGGAGCAATGGACTTTTTGCGGAGGAAGACCGCTTAAGCGCGCGATTATGTCTTGGGGCGTGACTTTCAGCGCTTCCTCAATCGTCATACCCTCTTTTTCCAGCACCATCTCGGAAAACATTGAGGTGGCGGCGATGGCGGAGGCACAACCCCATGTCCGCCATTTGAAATCCTTGATTTTTTCCGTTTTGGGATCAACTTTAATCCAAACTTTCATAATATCCCCACACGCGAAATTGCCCGCTTCGCCTTCGGCGTCAAACTCCCCCTCTTTCGGCTCCCCCGAAAGAAAATTTTTCGGATTCAAAAAATGCTCCTTTACTTTCTCGGAATAAAGCCACTCGTCCCCGCTTTTGTTTATTACATCTGCCATTTTTATTTTAAAAACGAGCATCCGCCGTGGCGGATAATCATTTTTTTATTATACGCCAAACGCCGAAATACTTCTCAATTTTTCAACAACGCCCTTCAATGTTTCAAGGACATAATCAATTTCTTCTTTTGTATTTCGCTTTCCGAGAGAAAATCTTACCGAGCCATGAGCGTAAGCGCGCGGCTTTCCCAAAGACAGAATAACATGCGAAGGCTCAAAACTTTCTGAGGTGCAAGCGGAACCTGTTGAACAAGCGATTCCATACTCGTCAAGATACAAGATAACCGCTTCTCCTTCAACGCCCAAAACAGAAATATTTATATTGTTCGGCAGTCGCTTTTCGGCATCTCCGTTCAAAAAAACTTTTGGTATTTCTGCCGTTACCCGTTTAATAAAATAGTCCCGTAACTCTTTAACTCTAACGGATTCGCTTTCTTTTTCCGTTTGGGCAATCTTTAACGCTTCAGCTAAACCCACAATCGCCGGCACATTCTCGGTTCCGGGCCTCATTCTTCTTTCCTGCTGCCCGCCACGCAGCATCGGCTCCAATTTGACTCCGCGCTTGGCATAAAGCAAACCGATACCTTTGGGGCCATACATTTTTGAACCGTTCAGAGTCATCAAATCAACGCCTAATTTTTCTACATCCAAATCAAGATAGCCTGCGGCTTGGCAAGCATCCGTGTGAAAAACGGCTTTATGATTTTTAAGAAGCTTCCCAATTTCAGCAATCGGTTGAATAGTGCCAACTTCATTGTTCGCGTACATTATGGAAACCAAAACCGTTTCCGGGCGAAGTGATTTTTCAACATCTTTTGGATTAACAATTCCTTCTTCTCCAACTTCAAGATAGGTAACATTAAAACCGTTTTTTCCCAAAAATTCACACGGGGAAAGAACGGCGTGATGCTCAAATTTTGTGGTAATAATATGAGGAAGAGAAACACCACTGGAATTTTTCCCGGCCTTCTCTTTTAAGACGGCATATGCCACGCCGAAAATCGCGAGATTGTCGCTTTCCGTTCCTCCGTTCGTGAAAATTATTTCTTCCGCCCGCGTACCCATCTCCTTAGCAAGATTCCCGCGCGCGTTTTCCAACGCTTGCCTTGCTTCCCTACCCTCTTTATACAGCGCGCTCGGATTGCCGAACTTTTCAATCCAGTACGGCTCCATCGCCTCTTTGACGCGCTCGTCCAAATAAGTGGTGGCGGCGTGGTCCAGATAAATCCTTTTTCCGACCGGCGGAGTCTGTTTTCCCGCTTTTTTCATAAGAGTAACTATACTCCAAAAAACTGCGAAATTCAATTTCGGCAAAAATAAAACCCTTAAAACTTTTTCAAATTTTAAGGGTTTTTTAATTTTTTACTTTATTTTTTAAAAAATTTTACAAACACCCCTTTCTCATCTGAAGAAGGGGTTACCCTAAATTCAACGCCATCCATCTCGAACACCACTTCGGTGTTGAGTCGGATGGCGATTGAAATCGCCTCTCTGATTACATGACCCGGATGTGGGTCCTTTTTGGTCTCCAGTCTGACTGGAGATTTAAAATTTTTCATCCTTACACCTCCCTAATTTTAAAATAAATTATGTAATAGTTGCATACTACAACATACGCGTAATATGCAAGCAATGCCACTAATAGAGAAAAACTTGTTTTGTTGGCCTTGAAATATGCCGACAAAACAAGAAACACTGCTAATAAAAGCAATGACGGCAATTTTACCAGCATCATCGCCGGCAAAATACCTACCTTCTCCATTAAAATAGAAAGAGTAGGATTCTTTTCTGTCGCTCCGGCCATTAGGCCGGTATAAGTTGAATGCGCGTCCAGCGCGTTCAAGGCAACGAGAATCCAAAACAAGAATATAATTGTTCCTAGTTTGGGTTCATATGAACCCAAACTAGGAAGGATGGATGTTCCAAAAAAAATGAACAACACAGCCACCGTCCTCCATACCAAAAATTTCATTTTGTTCGCCTCCTTTTTTCAAAGTTCAAAACGCTGTTGCTAAACACACGATACATTAGAGTATTGCGTTTGTCAAGAAAATGTACTAGTCCACCACTTATGGCACTTTCGCTCTGATAAACCC
>CAYWCU010000019.1:0-16614 GCA_964456855.1 uncultured Candidatus Saccharibacteria bacterium
CACCCGCCTCGCCCGCCCGCTTCTCCGCAATGTGTATTCTGGAATTTCGTTCATAAAATTTTATATCAACCCCCCGCCAAACGCCTTGTGTAAAATGGATTGTTCCAGTTTTTACAGGTCTTGTTTTGGTTTTTCATAACTAATATGTATTATTTAAACCCTTAGCATCAACCTGCTCATAATTTTTTAAATCATAAGCCCATTCTCCGTTAAAATCCTCCAATATACCCTTAAGTGTGTATAAATGATTTTCACCTTTACATTTTAGAAAAAAATCCCCAACTTCTTTATTCCCAAAAAAATGTCTCTGCGGACGAACTATGTCTTTTTGTATCAATTGTTTAGATAACAATTTATTATTAAAATAATAAACAATTTTATCATGAATCGTTTTTAGATAATCTTTCCCATTATCTTCTTTTTTAAAATAGTCTCCATGGATCAATCTATTTCTTAATCCTTTTCCATCACTGAATAGTTCAACAGTAAGTTCTTTCCCTAAAATTTCTAAATACAAATCAACAGGCTTTTTAAATGTTTCTTTGTCCCTGTTTTTTGCCAATGCCTCTATCGCAGAAAACATGATAAGTAATTTTGAAGAATAACCAGTCGTATTAACTGCATCGTTCCAGTAATAATAAAAACTATCGGGTATTTTTTTTATTTTAAGCAATTCAGCTAATGCTTCTTGTTCATTTTCCCTAAACGCTAAACCGCAACCGGGATACTCTACTACATATCGCAAAAAAGCCACATCAGATCCTATTTTATACACCATAAATGGCTCAAAAATATAATTTGTGTAAGACTGTGAAATAAAGGAAATCCGTGGAATAATTTTTTCCAACTTTCGTATAAAATTATTAATCGCATCAAGATAATTAGCAGCGCTAATTTGCATTTCTGCAATCCACGCATCGCTTTTCATCCAGCCATCTTTAAAATTAAAATCCCAATGAGAAAATTCAATTCCATCAATCTCAAACGATGCTGGTTTTTCTTCCCTGTTCATAACAGCACAAGACGCAAGTGTTTTAATTTTATATTCAATTTTATATTTATTTACCATGGCATCCTTCACATTTAATATCACTACCACAGGGGCATCCATTGTTTTGACCAACTTCTGGTAGTGTGTATCCGAGAATTTTGTTCATAAACAATAACCACTAAAACTTTTTAATAATAACGCCCATCAATTTAACTGAGATTCTTTACTAATTCACTAAAATCTTTCGACTTGTATTTATCCCATTCCCCTTGCTTCACATAAAGCATTTTGTATTTATTTTTTTTCTGCCTCTCGCTTGCATCTCCGCACCACTGCTTAATACTCATATTTTATCTATCACACAAACACCCCTCGCAAAAGACCCTTTTGGGCTAGAGCTAGTTCTTTGTCAATAATCCCCGAATTATCATCTAATAGGCCCAGAAAAACTAAAGTTATTTTTCAAATTCTATGCTTATTTCGACTGGTATTTTTGCCACTTCAACAAACCTTGTCTCTCCTTCTTCTTTTACCTTTACAGAAAAATGATAAAGACCGGATTCTTCAACCGGGATGCCTCCAATTTTATTTTTTATTCTAATGTTTTGGAGCTTTTCGTCGAAATTAATTGTTGCGGTATCCTTGCTCTCGATTACTTTTCCAACGGATGTCACAATGTCAACTTTTAACTCAAAAATTACACTTTCGCTCTTCACATCCTTCACAAATCTTGAAACAATTTCTTGATTAAAAGGAGCCATTATTTTGCTACCTTCTATTCTTTGAGTTTCTTTTTTGGCAATTTTCAAAGTATATTTTTCAACTAAATTAAAAAGAGATATATTATTAGTCTCTTGGTCCGTGACTGAGCTCATACAAATTATTGACCAAACATGTGATATTTTTTTCATATTCTTAAAATCTTGTAACTAATTGATAATAATCTCTTCTGATGATACTGTCCCAGTCTCTCCACTCAAAACCACACTCCCTGAAATCACTTTGTACATACTTTCATATCCCCCCCGACCAAAGCCGGTATTTTCATTAATCGTGTTGCTTTCTTTTGCTCCACCTACAATACTAAGCTCAACAAATCCGCCAAAAACTTCAGCTATTTTTTGTAACATTTTAATACTTGGAGATAATGAGCCATTTTCCAACCTTGAAATATAAGATTGCGAAGTTCTTAGTTTTTTAGCCAACTCGTTCTGTCTTATCCCACCTTGAATCCTCTTGTTTTCAATTTCATTCCCAATATCTATGAGCAAATTTGTTAAATCTTTTTTATAATAGTTTTCCTTAAACTTAGAGTCTTCTTTTATCTTTTTATTTAAGTATTCTTTAAATTTCATATTTATTTTTTAATTAGATTGACAAATTCTTGTTTGATAAGTATTCATTGCTTTTTCAAATATTTTTTTGTTTGAAAAACTGCCCTTTACCGCTTCAACAAGAATCAAAATATTACCTTTTCTGTAGGAAATAATTCTTACAGACTGTGATTTAAATTTTAATTCATAGGGTCGGGGAGTGATTTTATTCCCTTTATACTCTGATAATATGGTCAATCTGTCTTTGTCTTTTAACAAGCTATCAAAAGTTTGTCCTGATATAACATGGTCAATTTTTTTGATAATTTGTTTATAAATTCTTTCAGTTAATTTACCTCTATCATTCAAAAAACTATCAACTGGGCAAAAACCATTTTTATCCTCCCAAAATTCAATTTCTATATTTTCTTCATCACTCATGCTAATATACCATATTTGTAATATAATGCAATTTTAAAAAAGGAATACGCTACCTCACTACACAAACAGCCCTTGCATTAAACCTTTCTTTCATTCATATACCCTTTTGATTTAAACATCAACCGCCTATCGGAGATTTAAAAAATTGATTATTTTCGTTATCGCTTTGTCAAAATCTTTTTTCAAGTCGTGTTCCCAAATTCTGATAACTTTCCAATGAATTTAAATTGGGTCGTATAAGTATTTTTCTAGTTCCTTTTCGCTCTTTTTCTCCATTTTCTCTCTCGGCCTGTCCGTTTTAGGGATGTCCTTCAGTTTTTTCATTTGACTTATTATATCACATTTTATTTTAAGGGTTTTCTAGCGGGCAAAACCCCAATCCACCGTGGCGGATTGGGGTTTTATGCGATATTTATTATTGTATTTCCCAGAGTTTTTATGATATTGTCACTTCAAACGGTATTTTAAAGGCCGTGCTAAAATTATCTTTGCCGGGTTCCTTAATTTGAATTTCGTATATATAATCCCCAGAATCAGTAACCGCTAAATTACCTACCCTCACCCTAAACCTCAATCTTCTTTTCTGTTTTTGAATTTTAAGAGGAGTAATTATCTCTTGTAGAATTATCCCGCGCGAATCAATAAGATTGATTTTGCAGTCAGTTATTAATTCTTCACTGGATATCTCCAATCTAAACCGTCTTCTAAAAAGAAGTATGATTTCGTGAGGGAAAGGAACCAACAATATCTTTCCCTTTTTTGTTTCTCGTGAAGGTAAGTTATTTTTTTTAATGTTTATTTCTTCAACAACATCAAACAAAGAAATATTGTTTTTTTCTTGGTCAATTGAAGAAAGACTGCAAATTAAACCCCAAACGCAGTGAATGTTTCCTATTTTGCTCTTTTTAATATTGCGATTTTGAACAACCATAATAGACTAAGCGACAAACTGGGGATTTTTTTGCAACACTTCACCACTAAAAACCAATTCTGTGTTTTCATTAGCAAATTTCACTTTTCCATATCCTGCCAATTCACCTCCAATAGTAAAAAAACTGGTCGGATGCTTGGATGCATCCAATATTTCAATTCCCAGCACTTCCCCATTCTTATCATAGTCAAACAAAAGCCATTCTTGCCTTTTTTCTGTTTTTGCGATATTTCCTTTTTTGATATGGATATATTTTGCGTCTATGGTTTTATCGTATTTGATTTTCATAAATAATAAGCTGTTTTAATTATAATTTTATTTTCTTCTTTTACAAAAACAACCTCTAATATTTCCCCAGTATGTGTGACGCCACTTGTTTTTATTGTAGCAAATGAATTAACTTTTGTCTTTAGGGCGCTTTTAATGATTTTTTTAACATTGGAAAAATCAATGCCACGTTCTAATAATCTGGATTTAGCATGATTTGTTAATATGATTTTAGGCATTTGAAACTGGTGGCAAGGATGAGTTTTATTTTTGATAAATAATGACGATTCTCTGTATTATACATTAAATATTCAAAAATTCTCATCCCTTTGAATGCGCTTGGGCTGAATGTGCCGACTGGCGGATTAGGATGTTCAGTAAGCGGGTGAAATCTGTTAGAATGGGGCTATGCCGGCGAAGCGTGTAGGATAAAATTATGCAAAAAACTGAGATAAAACAGGAATTAAATAACTACGCGGATAAATACAGCGATTATGGCAAATGGTTGAAAAAAGAAACGGATCATTATATTTTCCATTATTTGCCGAATTCCAAGGCGGAGTTGGATATAACAAAAATCGCGGAAAGACAGGAAAACGCTTACAAAAAAATCATAAGCATTTTAAACATTGACGAACCAAAACAAAAAATACACTACTATCTTTATCCCGACGCTAAAATAAAGAAGGAGTTGACGGGAGACGGCGGAGTCGCTCAATCAATTTTCCACGATTTCAGCATACATGCCGTTTATGCGAAAGGAATCAATCCGTTGGGAGAGCATGAGGACACTCACTTATTGGCTTTGCCGTTAGGTCGGTCAATCGGTTTTTTTCAGGAAGGGTTGGCGGAATATATGGCAGGCGAGAGAACTTGGCTGGGCAAAACGCGAGAATTTTGGTTGAGGGAGGCGTTGGAGAAAAATATTGTTCCCGGCGCTGAATGTATGATGACGCAAAAGGCTTGGATGGATTCGCCAGACGAAGAAGCTCCCTACTATTACGCTTTTGCGGAATCCTTCGTATCATTCTTGATTGATAATTTCGGAATTGAAAAGTTTAAGGAATTTTATGGGCGGGCAAGCGGGTTGAAAAACAAAGAAGAAAATATGGGGATTTTTAAAAATATTTACGGCATGTCCGTTAACGAAATGGGAGCGAGATGGCAAAAAAATAAAACCGCCGGAATGTTCCCGACGGTTTGAGACGGCGAAGTTAATCGCTCGCCTTTGCTTCCTTGATTTCGTAATTAAAAAATATATCCGAGTCAACGGTATATTTTTTATACGTTCCGTCCTTTTGCAGGACGGTCACAACGGAATATTTTAGAATATTCCGTTGAGTATCCACAACCTCCACTACCCCGGAGTTGGGATACTTAAGTTTTATTTTTTTCAGCACACCCTCTTGGGTGTACCAAAAATTGCCCATGAGAAGTACTGGTACCATGGCGATGCTATAGATTATCGCCATAACTACCAGTACTTCAATTATTGTAAAACCTTTGTTTGCTCTTAACATAAGCGATCCTCCTTTCTTTGGCATAGTTTTCCTTGTTCTTTCTTTAGCGCGCTCTTCCATCTGCAGAGTGTCCTTTTTGAAACTCCAAAGGCATCCATTGTCGCTTTTAATCCGTGTGTTTGCCAAAATGTGAGCGCCCTTGCTCTTCTTGTCACTTCTTCTTGTTTTCTCATATTCCTCCACTTTAACGCGGATTCATACAAACTCAAAAACCCCTTTGTTCCTTTGAATTTATTAAATTGTCTCATTTCTCTTCTTTTTAGAAGAGTGCCATATGTTAGTGAACTTGTGCATACCCTTGCTGGATTCGCATGGCCAACCTGTTTGTATTAAAGCCGGCGCGGGAGTAGAATTAAGGCAAACATGATGAACAAACAAAATATGAGCAGTCCCCTCGCGGACAGGATGAGGCCGGAGGCAATCGGGGATTTTTTGGGTCAGGATGAAATTGTTGGCAAAGACAAGCTTCTGCGAAAAGCCATTGAGGCGGACAATCTGCCGTCAATGATTTTTTGGGGTCCTCCGGGGAGTGGGAAAACGACCCTGGCTTTTATCATCGCCAAACAGACAAAATCGGAATTCGTCCGTTTTTCGGCAGTGACGAGCGGGGTGGCGGAACTGCGGAAGGTCATTGAGATTGCTGAGATGGACAAGAGATTGGGCAAACGGACAATTCTCTTCATTGACGAAATCCACAGATGGAACAAGGCGCAGCAGGACGCCCTTTTGCCCCATGTGGAGCGCGGGACGGTCATTTTAATCGGCGCCACGACGGAGAATCCGAGTTTTGAGGTGCGCGGGGCTCTGCTCTCCAGATGCCGGGTTTTCGTTTTGAAGCAATTGGGCAAGGAGGAGCTTGTTGAAATTATCAGAAGTGCCGTTACAGACAAAAACAAGGGGTTGGGCGGGCTTAAAATCAAAATCGGAAAAAAGGCGGCTGAAACGCTGGCGGAAATGAGCAACGGAGACGCACGGACGGCTCTGAATGTTTTGGAATACGCCAGCTTGACCGGCGAGAAAATAACGCCGGCGCTTGTTAAGGAATCTTTCCAAAAATCGCACTTGCTTTACGACAAAAACGGCGACGAGCATTACAACATCATTTCCGCCCTGCATAAGTCAATGCGGGGTTCGGACGCCGACGCCGCCCTGTATTGGCTTGCCAGAATGCTCGCGGGTGGCGAGGAACCGCTTTACATCGCGCGCCGTTTGATTCGTTTCGCCTCCGAGGATGTGGGGCTGGCAAATTCGCGCGCGCTGGAACAGGCGGTGGCGACCTATCACGCCTGTCATTTAATCGGAATGCCGGAATGCGGTGTGAATCTGGCGCAGGCGGTCGTTTATATGGCGAAATGCGAAAAATCCAACGACTTGTACGCCGGCTATGAAAAAGCGATGGAAGATGTCCGGAAATTCGGCAATTTGCCGGTGCCATTGCATATCCGCAATGCGCCCACAAAGTTAATGAAAAACCTTGGATACGCCAAGGGATATAAATACTCCCCCGACCACAATTACAAAGAAAACCAGGAATATCTCCCCGATAAATTGGAAAACCGAAAGTATTTGAAAGGCGTAAAAAAGAAAAAAGATTAGCAATTCCAACAAAAAAACAATCTCCCTATTAACGAAACGACCTTGTTTCTGGTTTCCATGTTGAAGGCGCGGAATGGAAGAATGGCGTTTTGGGTGGCTCCCCCGTGGACATTCCCCACGAGTGCCACGAACCGTTTTTTGTTTTTACGGCAAATTGATCTCTTACCACCCCCAGTTTTTGCTTCGCCACAATGGTCTTATCGTGGCGTTTCAATCAGCAATCAAGTAAGATTCCGTATTTCAAAGAATTGGCAGAAATTGCGTATTGAACACTCGGCGCCATTCAGAATTTAACTAATGCCCAATTAAAAACGGCGCGTCATGGTTACTCTGTAAGCAAGGCGTCCCCGGACATAACAAGGGTAAATTATTGCCATGGACAGCATTATTTTCTTCTCAAAGCACGTTTTCTATGACATAATGAATTAAACTAACGGCATATAAAACATGACAAAATGTGAAGAAATGAAAACCGCATTGGAAGGTATTGAAACTCTCAAAAAAGAGTTTGATTTGGAATTTGGAAAAGTGGAGGGAACGGAAAACTTTGCGGAAGCGAAAAAAGCTCTCGCGAGAGCGAGAGATTTGAAAACGGAAATGGATGAGAAAAAAGAAGTGCTGGAAAAAGAGATAGGGCTCCTGGGATACATATTTTTCTCAAAATATGCGGAAATAACGAATGATGACCGGGAAGGAATGGAAAACCAATTGAATGATTACAGAAAGAACGGGCTATGGTACGCCTTTAGCATGCAAGCCACGCAAATGAAAATCCTTGACCCGAGTTACGACTTCAAGCTGGGGGCGGAAGAATGGAAAGGAATGGAGGGAGGACTGGGTGAGTATAGAAGGAAAGGAATGTGGAGTGCCTTTAGCGCGCTAGCCATGGAAATGAAAATTCTTGACCCGAGCTATGATCTAAAGCTGGGAGTGGAAGAGTGGAAAGGAATGGAGAACGAACTGAATAAGCACAGGGAGAAAGGAGAATGGAACTTTTTCAGCACGCGAGCCATGGAAATAAAAATCCTGGATCCAAGTTATGACCTTAAACTGGGAAAAGAAGAATGGAAGGGGATGGAAAGTCAGTTGGATTATTTCAGGAAGAATAGGTTATGGGAGTCCTTCAGCGCGCAAGCCATGAAAATAAAAATCCTTGACCCGAGCTATGATCTCAAGTTGGGAGAAGAAGAATGGGAGGGAATGGATGAATTCAGGAAGATAAGGTTGTGGGACCACTTCAGTATGCCAGCCATGTGCATAAAAATTCTTGACCCGAACTACAACCTTAAGCTGGGAGCGAAAGACTGGAAAGGAATGGAGAATGATTTGAATGAGTACAGAAAAAATAGGTGGTGGAAGTTATTCACCTCGTTGGCCATGCAAATGAGAATCCTCTCCTCTTCTCGCTTTGCCCGCGCCCTTTCCGAAGGGAAATTGAATGAGTTTAAATAATAAAAACAGATATTAGAAATTCTCTAATATCTGTTTTTATTATTTTTTACGAATTAAGAAATGGGGACAACGAATAAAAATCAGTAAAAAATTATTTCGCCTCCGACTTGCAAAAATCCTCAATATCCTTTTTCAAATTTTCCACACTTTCTTCAAAAGGACCTTTTTCTTCATTCAATTCTTGAACTTCTTTTTCAAACGATATTTTATCCATCTTTTCAGTCGTCTGTGTGAATTCCTCTGCAACACCCTCTTTAAAATTAGCCATAATTTTACTTATTCACCCTGTTAATCAAACTTCTCGCAGACGGCTTTAAAAATCATCTGCGAAAATATTTTTTAACGGGATTTATTTAATAACGACCTTATAAACTCACTTTTGGCTTCAGGGCTCATCGCTTGGGCACTTTTCAAATCTTCTTCGCTTATCTTGCCGGCGCGGAAAATAACACCCAACAGCATTTCATTAAACTTGTCCGTTTCAATCAAAAAATCTTCTTCGCTTGAATTTTCTATAAACTCACCATCAGACAGTTTAAGTTTTAATATTTCTTCAAAAAAATCCTGCGCATCGCTCGCCGTTTCAAAAAGAGCGGCTGACAACGCTTCCCTGTTCTCCCTGATTGAGTTTAGCATTTCCCTTTTCCTGACGTCAACTTCTTTTTCATTGGAATCTTCTTTTTGTCTTTTAAGAATCCTTTCATAATCTTCTTTTTTGCGCGGAGGCAAATAACCGAATAAAAGCTGTAACGTTTCCAGGGAGGAAATATAATCATATTCATATTCTCCGTTGGTGTTCAAAAGAGAGATATAGTCGCCGTTTCTTTCTATTTTTTTATATTTTTCCACTGTATTGACTGGATTAAAACTTATCATGTCTTGGAATTTTTTTAAGGCTTCTTTCTGGTCGTTAGCTTGAATCTGCTGATAATCAGGCCACCCTTCACTTGGCGGAAACATCCCGACCTTCTGAAGCACGGCGTAAAGGATGGCTTGTTCTTCGGGATTCTTGTTATATTTATCCACAAATTTAAAAGTGTAATATTCAATATCCATGGACTGACCTTCGTCAAGATATCCGCCAACAATATTATCAATCAAATCTCGCATAGTCAGATTGGATATTTTCAGCTTTTTCATTAAAACGGTCGGTTCGCTGGACCCGATAATTCTTTCCAAATTTGAAAACCTCGGGAGATTTTCCGCTCTTCCTTCAAACATATCCATGATTATTCTTGCGCCCACGCTTAATCGGTAAAGATTTTTGAATACCGAGTAACGATCATCGTTTTTAACCAAAAGTTCGGCACCCAAACGCTTATTTAAGAGCTTCAAAAGCAATACCTGAAAAATTTGATCACTGCCAGCTTTCTCTTTTGATTCCTTAACGAATTGCATCATTCCTTTTTCATCAAGAAAGGTTTTTTCACTCAACTCGCCGAGTTCCAACCGCTCCATAAGCTGCTGCATATTGTTCACCTCTCTTGATTGCGGAAGATATCTCATCTGAATCGGCATAATCCTTGAGTAAGAAGCCGGGTCCATATCGTTAAAACGGGCCTTTTTGTATCTTTCACCGGTATTTCCCGTCCAGATTATGCAATACCCTTCCTTAACCCGAATTTCTTTTTCCTCACTGCGCACTTTGATTATTTCCCCGATTTTCTTTGTCAAAAGATCGTTAAAGGCAATCAGTACGTCCGGGGAAATCGCATTCGCCTCATCAATAATCAAGGGACGGCCTTCTTTCATACACTGATACATCGCTCCAAGAATATATCTGCCTTGCACATTGTTACTGAAAAGAATATCAAGCTGTTTATCAATATCTTCAAGCTCACCCTCGGAAATCTTGTCTTTATGCTCTTTAACATAATTTTCAAAGTCTTCTTTATTGAATTTTTCTTCACCCAAAGAGTGGGTATAATTTTCCAACAACTTATTCTCTATTATCTTTTCCCGCAAATCCGCCTTCTTGCCGGCCAGAGCGCCGACTATCTCTTCAAGCGGAGAGTTTTCTTCTATTTCCTCTTTTTTGCCCATTTCCTTGGTAATTTGGTTGAGAAAATCAACACTTCCCAGTTTTTGAATTCTGAATTCCTCGGTAAAGCGGTCAGGGTCAAGATATTTGCTCCCTGAAACAATAATCGGCTCCTTACCGAACCTTGTCCTGGAAATATGAACCGCCAAAGCGGTTTTACCCGTGCCAAAATCACCGTGAAAATAAACGATAATAGGAGGGTTTTTTGTAAGGGCCGGCATGGCTTTTTCAATAATATCTTTGATATAACCTGTTTCCACAATTTTCCCCTCCTGCAAAAGCCTTTGCATGTTCTTCATCTCCCGACGATAATTGACATATGCGGACATGAAATCTCTGTTTACAATATTGCCGACTCTTTCATAAGTCTCTTCAACTCCCAGTTTGAAATTTTCCCCAAGCACATCTTCAAAGACGCCTTCCAGCAATGAGTTGAATTCTTTAACATCTTCGGCGTTTGTTTTATATATTTTTGCTATTTCCTCCGGTTTCCGCGCGGCTTCCACCGATTTGGCTGATTTTACCGCTTGAATACCCTCTCTAATTTCTTTAATTTCCCGCAGAGCTCCTTTAACAGGTTCTATTTGTGTTTGTGTGTAATTTGTTATTTTTTTTATTTCTTCATCACTGAAAGAAGCCAATTCTTCCATTAAAGGATTAAATTTATACTGCAAACCGTAAGCTATTTTCGCGGTCTTCCCAAAAACCCTGAGATTTATCCGTTTGTTTATTTTCTCTTTGTCTTTTCTGTGTTCCGGCGCCGTGGTTTCAATCACTTTTTCCTTTTCAGTGTCTCTGATGGATTGGGCTATTAATTTAAAAAATCTCTCCTTTTGCTTTAAATCCCCCTTCCATAACTTGACGAAATCCTCAAATAAAACCGAATGAGGATACCTGCGTCCGGAATCAGATTCATCCGCTTGACCGGCATGCTTTTTAATTGTTTTTTGAAGTTCTTCCGGGAGATTCCGGTAAACCTCCGACGACAAAATATTATTGTAAGTTAAATAGTCCTTTACTTCGTCAAAAATTGAGAGCGCCTCTTCTTGGCGCACCTTATAATCAAAAACCAGGCGCTCCATTTCAAGCGCCTCTTTCAGCCGATCTTCTTCAGCTGTCACTTCAGGGTGTTTTAAAAGTGGAAGTTTTTCTATTGCCATACTTTAATCACTCTTGAGCATATATTACCACTAAAATTAGATATTTGTCAAATACTGCTCCATCGGTTTTTGCACCTGCTCTAGGACCACTCGTTTTAAAAGCTTGCTGAATTGCTCCACTATTTCTTCCGGAGTATTGGCGGATATGACATTATCTTCCCCATGCCGCTCTATTAATGACTCAACCGCGCCGGCGCCAATCCCCAAGCCGGCGTTGGAAATTCCGAATTGTTTAATTTTTTTTATTATAGAAGTCGCGACTCCTGTTCCTCCTATTGATCCGTCAGAAATCTGAAAAACAACTTCAGTCAATTTGTTTTCCGCCAATAACCTCTTTAATCTTTCATCATGAGAATTATAAATCTCTCCCCAACTTTCACTATCAAGTGTATCTCCCTCGGAAGCGGTAATTTTTTGAAATGCCCTCAAGGTATCAATCTTTTCTTGATTAATATCGATCTCAGGAAAAGCAATTTCTTCCTTTTCGTTCTTTCCCGGCTCCAAAAAGGATAAATCCCGAAATCGGAACGGTTTTATCATTCTCGCCCTTTCTCCAAAACTGCGTATTTCCGTATCACACACCAAGTCAATGCTTTCATCCGATTCCGCGCCCAGAATATCTTTCATTTTGTCTCGAAAAAGAACACGAAAAGAGCGTAAAGAAGAATTAAGCAGCATTATTGACATTCTGATTTCATTGATATTCCTGTACATGGAACCCGAATTATCCACTAAGAGCTCCACTCTAAGCATCTTGGGGCGTAATTCCGTTTTTACTTTTTCCACAAACTGCTCATAAATCAATTTATTGTCCATATCTTCGCCCATTTCAATTCGTGGCAAATATTTTTGCAATTTTTTAATGTCCGGTTTTCCCTGGCGAAAGTATTTTTCTTTGAAAACTTCAATTTTGTGGGCGATATTGTTCACTACCTCCAGCCATGCTTGCGCCATTTTGTCCGAAAATGGCGCAAGCCTTTTTTCCAATTCCTGGTATGCGGCAACGATTTCCCTATCGGAGAAATCGCCAAACGGTTCAGGTTCATTCGCATTTTCACGCGTCTCTTTAAGTTTTTTCAGGAGTTCTTCGGCTTCTTTTATATCCGCCACCTTCTCTTGATACTCGGGGTCTTTTTTCGCTTCTTCCAATTTTTCCAGATTCCTCTCCCTCTCATCCTGCTTTATCAGCGCTTCCAGGAGTTCTTTGGCGGGATTAGTCTCGCTTTCCCGGTCAGTATTTTCTTCATTTTCACCTTGATCTTCCTTTTCTTCTTTTTCCGATTCCTTGTTTTCCTCTCCTTCCTTTTTTTCCTCTCCTTTATCGTTGTCCTTATCTTTTTCTTCACTATGTTTTTTTCTTGATTCTTCCGGGCCGCTCCCTTGTCCTTCACCTCCTTCATTATTGGTTATTAAAGCAATATTTTCGTCAGGGTTTAGAATAGTTTCTTTTTCCCCGGTCAATTCAAATTTTTTGCCAGTTTTATCCCGCATTTCAGATGTATTTAACTGTGTTTCTTTGAATTTTTCCATGGTGATATTTCAAATAAAATTATTTTTCTTCGTAATACTCAACATCCACCGACAAGATTTTTCCATCGGGCGCGTAATCAACGTTGCTGATAATTCCTTTTTTCCCTTTGTTCGGGCTGCCTTCCTGGTCGTTTATCACCTTCTCCCCTTTTCTCCACTCCGGTTTTTCCGGTGATGAAGGGGATTCGCCTTCGCTCCCCTTGCCTTCCCCTTCGGGCGATTCTTCCATAACTTTGACATCAAAACTGTCATCCAATATGCAAAGCAAACTAAATATTGGCTCCAACGCTTTTCTGGCGATTTTTGACCTCTCCGCCAAATTATACTTTAAAGGAAATGTCCATGAATACTGACGAGATTTTTTAAGGGCCTTGAATTGATTAAACAAATCCAAAAAACTGTATGACAAAATGCTGGAAATTCCCATTTCCGCGCCGATTCGTTTTATTTTTTCCTTATACATTAAACCGGCAAGAGCGACATTAACTTCAAGCATATCATTTGAAACAGCTTTCGGATTAATCACATTTTCCTGCAAATCAGACTTGCCCTCAACAATTTCTCCCCCTTTTTCCTTATACGAGCGGATTTTTATAACCTCCTTCATAAACTCAACATATCGTTTAAGTTTACCGGGGTCATTCTTGTATTTTTCAATAACTTTTTCCAATAAAATCTTATACGCCTCGCCAAGCGACCGAGTCAAGGCAATCGCCGCGTCCTCATTAAGTTTGTGTTTTCCGCCCGGATTTTTGTCTTTATCGTAAATTTCACTCGCTTTCAGCCCAATCATTTGGTTTTTCATAAAAAAAGTGAGGAACTGTCCGCTTCTCCCAAGTTCCGGCTCCGCCTCATTCCAATCAAACCCCCGTTCATAATCCTCTTTTTTCATAACTATCAAGTCTCCTTTCCCTTCTCCAACACGGACAATCGGTTCTTTTTGAGCGGCTGAAGGATCTGGGTTTACAATGTATTCTCCTTTTCCCAATTCAACTTTTTTGAAAATGGAAAAAAATTGGTCGGTATAAAGATTGATGATTTCCGTTCTTGATTTCTTCCCTCCCTCTCCAGACGCGCCGGAAAAATGACGAGTGTTAAAAACAAGATGATTAACTATGGCGTCTTCCAAAATATTGTAAAATTTCCTGTATGTAGGTTGGAGGGAGGCGAATTTTGCCGGATTTTCTTTTGAGCGGATAACCTTTTTCCCCTCATAATTAAATTGTTCCCTTAGGTTGTGTTTGCCGGCTTCGTCCAATTCCAGCATTGTCTTAAGATGAGCAAACTCATGGAATGTTAGGAAAAAAACGCTCTGCTCAACGCCTAAGCCCTTGTCTTTGTATTTTTTATAATGCGCGACATCAACCGAAATGGTGTCCGTCCCGGGCTGGTGATAAAATCCGTCGCCGTAAATAAGTTTAAATTTAGTATTTCGATATTCCAAAAAAACACCAATGTCATCCATATGGCTCTCAACCCAATTTTTCATTTCATCGCGATACGGCAAAAGTTCCGGGGACAAGTTAACCCCTTCTCCTTCGGGCGGTCTCTTGCTTTCTTTTTGGTCTATGTCTTGCTTATTAAATTGTTCAAAGCTTTTATCCATAAATATCTTAATAAATTTCCCAAATCTTAATCCACGGCTTTTCATTCCTCATAATACCATTTATTGCGTCAGTTGTCACCCTTGGGACTTTTTGGGAAAAAATGTCACAGCCATGTTTTTAATATCAAGAAAAGAGCGGGTAAATTTCATATTATTTAAGCTCATCCAATCTTCCTTCGGCAAGCGCGCGGGCGAGGCGGGGGGAGGAAAGGATCTTCATTTCCATGGCTAGCCGGCTAAAGTCATACCATTGTCCGTTTTTTTTATACATATTGAGTGCGTTCTTCATTCCTTTCCATTCTTCTTTTCCCAGTTTGAGGTCATAATTCGGGTCAAGAATTTTCATTCTCCTGGCTTGTGTGCTAAAGGCGTCCCATAGCCCGTTCTTCCTGTATTTATTTAATCGATTTTCCATTCCTTCCCAATCCTCCTGTCCCAGTTTGAGGTCATAGCTCGGGTCAAGGATTTTCATTTTCATGGCTAGCGTGCTAAAGGAATTCCACGCTCCATTCTCCCTATATTCATTTAATTGGTTTCCCATTCCTTTCCATTCTTCTTCTCCTAGTTTAAGGTCGTAGCTCGGGTCAAGGATTTTCATTTTCATGGCTTGCGTACTGAAAAACAACCTCGATCCGCTCTCCCTCTTTTTATCCAATTCGGCCTCCATTCCTTCCCAATCCTCACTCGTCATTTCCACATATCTTAAAAAAGGTATGTATCCCAGAAGCCCCATCTCTTTTTCCAGCACTTCTTTTTTCTCATCCATCTCCGCTTTCAATTCTCTCGCTCTCGCGAGAGCCTTTTTCGCCTCCGATAAATCCTCCCCTCCTTTTGCCTTCTCCAATTCCAAATCAAACTCTTTTTTGAGAGTTTCAATGCTTTCCAACGCGGTTTTCATTTCTTCACATTTTGTCATGTTTTCCATATTGTTATTTAAGCTCATTCAATTTCCCCTCGGCAAGCGCGTGGGCGAGGCGGGGGGAGGAGAGGATTCTCATTCCCATGGCTTGTATGCCAAAGTTAGCCCACATTCCCTTCTTCCTGTATTCATTTAATTGGTTTTCCATTCCTTTCCACTCTTCCTCTCCCAAATTGAGGTCGTAGTTCGGGTCAAGGATTCTCATTTCCATGGCTTGTATGCCAAAGTTACCCCACATTCCCTTCTTCCTGTATTCATTTAATTGGTTTTCCATTCCTTTCCAGTCCTCCGGTCTCAATTTGAGGTCGTAGTTCGGGTCAAGGATTTTCATTTTCATGGCTCGTGTGCTAAAGGCGCCCCATAGCCCGTTCTTCCTATACCTATTCAGTTCACTTTCCATTCCTTCCAAATCACCACTCGTCATTTCCGCGTATTTCGAGAAAAAAGCGCGCCCCAAAAGTTCCGTTACTTCTTCCAGTTTCTCGTCCAATTCCGCTTTCAGTTCTTTCGCTCTCGCCAAAGCTTTTTTCCCTTGCGGTAAATTCTCCGTTCCTATCTCCCCCACTTTCTCCAATTCAAAATCAAACTCTTTTTTGAGAGTTTCAATGCTTTCCAGCCCTGTTTTCAGTTCTTCGCATTTTGTCATGTTTTCCATATTGTTATTTAAGCTCATTCAATTTCCCCTCGGCAAGCGCGTGGGCGAGGCGGGGGGAGGAGATGATTTTCATTTCTATGGCTTGTATGCCAAATTCTCTCCACCATCCGTTCTTCCTGTACTTATTCAATAAACTCTCCATTCCTTCCCAGTCTTCCTCACCCAGCTTAAGGTCGTAGTTCGGGTTAAGGA
>CAYWCU010000020.1:0-16522 GCA_964456855.1 uncultured Candidatus Saccharibacteria bacterium
TCGCTCGCCGCCAAAAAACTCGCTTCGCTCTTTTTTGTGGGCGGCGAGGGACTCGAACCCCCAACCCCCTCGGTGTAAACGAGGTGCTCTAGCCATTGAGCTAGCCGCCCATAAATCATATTGTAATGCTAAAAGCATTTCCACGCAAACAGGAAAAATGATTTCCTCACTGAGTAAGTTTCTCTATGCGAGGCGCCATGGAAATTTTCGCGCGCCAAATTTCTCAATCATGCCATGCGGTTTTGGTGGGCGCTACAGGGATTGAACCTGTGGCCTTTCGCGTGTGAAGCGAACGCTCTACCACTGAGCTAAGCGCCCCGCGTTTTTTAAAACCTGTGCCCCCGGGAGGAATCGAACCTCCATGTCCAGCTTAGAAGGCTGGTGTTCTATCCGTTGAACTACAGGGGCTTCCGCTAAAATTTGGGACATAATCGCCCATTAAGGACAATTTTTCTGTAAAAATCCGGTCAAAACAGACGCGCAAATTAAGAAAATTTAAGAGATTACCATTCGCGCCGCCTATTTTGAAGGGTCCCTCTCATCCGGCGATTTCATCGCCTTTTCAAACAACGCCTTTCTTCTCTCAAACTCAGCCATAACGGAACTGAGGTCACTTTTATTTATAACCACGCGAGGAACATCATCAATCAAACTCGCCTTAACACTGGAATTCATCTCTCTTTGGTATCCCCAAAAAAGATATATATCCACCGCGCAAAAAACAAACAAAAGAATAAAGAAAGCCAAAGAAACAACCTTCCAGCCAACCAATATATCGGTGGAAACTTTTTTCTTGGAATGGTAATTAAAATACCTTATTATTCTTTTAAAATCAAATTTTTTCATTTTGTTGAAAAGGACAAACAATAGCATTTTCCCCTGAAAAACTTTTTATCCCGCAAACGCAGGAACACTTTTTTCTAATCCTGCTTTGGCTTTGTTTCCTTGTCGGGTTCATAAACAAAAGTCGTCAACACTACGTCAAAATCAGCAATCCACCCTTTGTCCTTGTTTGTAATATGCGCTTTCTTAATGATAACTGGGAAGGGCATATTTTCCAAGAGGGAAAAATAACGGAATATTTTGCCAAAATCTCCTGATAACTGAAAACGGAACACGGGGCCGGTTTTTGTCTTTTTATTAACTATTATTGAGCTGAATTCCAATGAAACACCCGTTTTCTTCGCCATTCCTTCAAGCGACTCTATAAAATTCACCATAGTGTCATTATTAAAAAAGACCGAATCTATTTTTTTTCTTTCCTCACTAAGCCCATTTATCATATCTTTAAGCGAACGCTTGCTTTCCATTTTTTTGTCAACCAATGCTAAATTTTGACGCATATTTCCTATTTCAACCATATCGCCGCGTATTGTTGAAAACAAATAAAACCACCCCGCAAACGCGAGAATGTTCAAAACAAAAATCAGGACCATAAAAATAATCGTTTTTTTATTCTTCATTGGTTTTTAGAATTACAAAAATGTTAAAGTCTACATCTTTTTCGCTCAAAAGATTTGAAGGGGGAGATTCAACCCCGGCGAATTTTCCGGAATTTCTAAGCTTTTCAACAAAATCAAGGAGGTCATCCCTTGTTGTGCTGAAGCCTTGGACCAAAATCTTATCCGAAACGTCCTTGGCTCTCTTATCATAGAGAAAAACTTTCAATTTGACGCCTCGCGGTTTATTTTCTGTTATTTTTTTAATCAAGACGCTCAGTTCCTCTCCTTTTTTTTGGAGTTTTTTCAGCTTTTTTAATTTAAGATTAAGTTCCTTTGCGACTAAAATTGATTCCGGAGCGGAAGACAAAGCCAAACGCCGTTCCGAAAAATTCAACTGTTTGGCATAATTTTCCTTATATTTTTTTACCAAAAAAACGGAGGGGCTCAAAAGGATTATGGCACTCAAACAAACAAAGAGCAGAAAAAAACCGGCCACGACAGTCAGTCGCCTGAAATATTCTTTCTTAATCTCCATTTTGTCTTTAATTGGCAAAAGATTTATCATTTTTAATAAGAGGCGGGTCTTAACGCCAAACCAAGGGCGGTAGCGTAAACCAAAGAATTTTTTAAATCTATTTCCGGTATGTATTCGTCAAAAGAAACGATGTTTACCCATGGATTTGCCAACTCAACAGGAAGCCTTGATTCATAGGAAAGATATTCTTTAAAACCTGGAATAGTTGCATTTCCTCCACAAAGTATGATTTTTTCAATCTTATTTTGAGAGTTGCGCCTTTTTTTTCTAAAATCCCAATATTTGACATGTTTTGATATCTCATCCTTTATGGCGGAGACCAAAGGAATAAGAGAAATAAAAACTTCATCGTTTGTTTTGTTTTTAACAAGCCCTCGCTCCGCTTTGATTTTCTCGGCTTCTTCCTTTTTTAAATTAAGGCTTTTTGCAACCGCCATATCAAGTTGGTCTCCTCCCACTTTTATGGTTGAAGTAAATTGAACTTTTTCATTTTCAACAATAATAAAAGTCGTGCGTGTTTTTCCCAAATCAACAATGAGGAACGATCCCTTTACGCCGTGGGGGATTATCGCTCTGGATGATGACTGGGCTTCCATCTCAAAAACCAGCGGTTTGAAACCCGCATTCTTTAAAACATCCCTATAAACTTCAACCAATCTTTTTGGAAAGGCGCTTAAATTGATTTCCATAAAATTCAGCGAGTCTTTATTTTTAGGGTTCTGATCTTCTACCTCAAAGTCAAAAATGGCATCGTCCGCCGAGAGGGGAATATTTTCCTGAAGTTGCACCTCAAGCGCTCCTTTTATCTCCGATTCATCCATTAAAGGAAGTCTCACTTTACTCAAAAAACCTTTCTCTTCGGGCAGAGAAATTGTTACATATTCTATCCTCATTTTCTCTCTCAGGGAACGCAAAAAATCAACCAGTTTCCCTTCTTTTTTAATTTCACCGGATTCAATGAGTCCTTCCGGGATTATCTCTCTTCCAAATCTTGCCAGTTTGAGTAATCCTTTTTTTCTGCGGAGTTGAGCGTATTTGAGAGATCTGTCGGAAATGTCAAAAGCGACGGCCGGCGTTGCCAGATAGTCCGGAGGAGGAAAATAATCCAGAAAAAAACTTTCTTTCATCATATTTATTATACGATATTTTTCGCTCTGTTAGAAGTCATTCGCCTTTGAGATAATCTGAAGAGATTTTATCAAAGATACTCTATGACATCCATTTTTTTATCGCGCTCCTCTAATTTCATCAGGTGTTCCGGTATGTCGGAAAGGAACCGCGAAGGCGCGTTTAACTGCTTGGCGCCGAAGACGGTGCGGGAAACACTGAAAGAAAGGAATAACTTTTCTTTGGCGCGCGTAACCGCCACGTAAAATAGACGGCGTTCCTCTTCTTCTTTTTCCGGACCGCCGTCGCCGAATCCGCTATGCGGGAAAAGCCCGTCTTCAAGCCCGACTATGAAAACATTTTTGAATTCAAGCCCCTTGGCGGAATGGACGGTCATCAGGCGGACAGGCTGCGCTCCCTCGCTTTTATCCATTGAGTCCTGGTCGCTCATCAAGGCGGCGTCTTCAAGCATTTTTTCGGTGGCTTCTTCCCCAGAGAGATGGTCGTATCGTCCTGCTATACTCACAAGCTCCTTCAGGTTTTCCAATCGCTCCCTGTCATCGTCTCCGCCCTCCTCCAAAAATTTTTGATATCCGCTTTCCGCCATAATGAAACGGATAATGTCGGGCAGTTTGTCGGTTTCCATTCTTTTCTTTACGGCTTTGAGCAGTTTGAAAAAATCAGCCACTTTTTCCCGCGCGCCGGAGGGAAGTTTTTTCCCGGAAAAATGGTTAAGGATTGTCACCTTGCCTATTCCGCGCGGTGGCACATTGATTATCCTTTTTATGTCCAGCATACTTTGCGGATTGACAGCGGCGCGCAAAAAAGAAAAAATATCTTTGATTTCCTTGCGTTTGTAAAACTGTGTTCCCAAAACATGATAAGAAACCCCGTGTTTCAGACACGCCTCCTCAATGGCGCGCGATTGATAGTTCGCCCTGTACAAAACAGCCGCCTCACCACCCCCCGTTTGAGCAAAAAGGTTTTTCAATTTTTGTGCAACAAACTCCGCTTCCTCCTGCTCGCTCATCGCCTCAAACAGTGAAATCTCCGCCCCTTTTTCTTTTTTGGATATCAGCCGCTTCGGCTTCCTCATTTTGTTTTTTTCAATAATACTCGCCGCCGCCTCCAGGATTGTTTGGGTTGAACGGTAATTTTCCTCCAACACAACCAAAACATTGTCCGGATAATCCCTCTCAAAGTTTGTGATGTTCCTGAAATCCGCCCCCCTCCATGAATATATGCAATTGTGAACAACGATTCCGTTCGCGATATAATTGTGGACTTTGCCAACATCCAAATCGCAAACTTCTCCTTTGTAGGTTTCCCTTTCCACACTTTTAATTTCATCTTCAAAAATCTCGCCCTTGTCGTTGATTGCGGCAATCTTCATTGACGGATGCAAGTTCCCCGCGGGTTGGAATAAAAATTTCCTTTTTTTTGTCAAAAAGGCGGATCTCGTAATTATGAGTTCTTTCTCGGTGGCGGATATTTTGTCAACGATTTTTTCCAAATCTCCGTAATCGGCCCTCGCCACCTCCAGCCGCCAATCAACTCCTTTTCCTTTTCTCGTTCTGAATCCCTTCTTTTCTAGCCTTTTCCTCATTCCCAAATCGGCACTATTGATTGATATTCTGTGCAAACCCCAGGGGCTTGCCATCGTCCCTCTTTTATCTCCAAACAAAGTTACTCTCAAATTAATTCTTTTTTTCTCAAGATCGCGACGCGCCGTTCCCTGAGGAAAGTAGTGAGGATATTCAAAACAAAGGTTTAACTCCCGGAATAAGGTCTCCGCCCTCTTTCTAGTATCAATACTCCCGTAAAGCTTGTTGATTTTATCCTGATTGAAAGACATTTTTCTTCCGCCGGTAAAAAAAACAACTGACGGTATCCCATACTGAAAAGAAAAGAAATATTCCCAGTATTGGGCTTCAGTTTTATCCTTGCAAACTTTTAAAATCCACATTCTGTCGGCTTTTTCCTGATTGCTTCGCACTAAAAAACCCATCTGACTGCCTCCTTTCGTTAGTTTTCTTGTTCCTTGCACCATACCCACCCTGAACCCGAAGTTTTTTCTGTACATCAAATAAACATAATAAACATCGGGGTCCATGGAAAACCCGGCGAAAACAATATGGTTGGGCGTGAGCTTTAGTTTTTTCCCGCTTTTTGTTTTTATTTTTACAATTTCCCCGTCATATGGTCTTTTTTTAGTCCTCAATACTTCCGATTCACAAGTCCTGCCGACCCCGGAAGCGGCCACTACTTTTTCTCCCTTTTTGATTTTTGAAATCTTTTTGCGTCCGTGCGGAGTAAAAACTTCAACACCGGGTGGAAGACATTGGTCTATATCGCCGATGACGCAAATATTTTTGTGTTTGGCGGCAAGAATTTTTGAAAACTCGTACTGCCCCTTATTGGTGTCTTGATATTCGTCAATCATAATGTACTGCCAGAGGTTTTGGTAATACTCACGGACATCTTTGTTTTTTCTCAAAAGAATGACTGTTTTATAGATGAGGTCGCTGAAGTCCAGCGCCTTTTGCTCTTTCATATATTCCTCGTATTTATTCCAAATTCGGCTGAGTGTTCCTGGGAAAAAATCAGTGCCAGCCGAGGCGGCAAATTCTTCGTTTCCGATAAGGTCTCCCTTATATCGAGAAATCAACGACTGCATTTTAGCCGGCTGAAATTGCTTCGGATCAAGGCCGAGGTCTTTAATCGCCGCTTTCGTCAAGCTTAAGGAATCTTCCTTGTCAAAAATGGAAAAATTCCTCGGCGCTCCGACGGAAGAGCCGTTCTTCCGCAAAATATGAACGCCCAAAGAATGGAAGGTGCTCACGAAAGGCTTTGTGGCGCCGGACGAAGGATTTAATTCGCTAAGCAGAATATTTATTCTCTCTTTCATTTCCGCCGCCGCCTTGTTTGTAAAAGTAATCGCCAGAATACGGTTCGGCTCAACACCTTGACTCACCAAATAGGCGACCCTGTGGCTGATAGCGCGCGTCTTACCCGCCCCCGCCCCCGCCAAAACCAAAAGAGGGCCGTCTTTATACAAAACCGCCTTCTTTTGATTGTCGTTCAGGCCCGCAAGTAAATCAATCATAAGACAATCATACAGCAAAAAAGGTGAAAAACAAAAAAAACGAATTAGGGCGGAAATTAACTTGGGTAATAAAATCAATTACCACCCCCCCCCCCAACATTATTAAGGTTAGAAATATTTAAACAGAGGTTTGTCAAAAAATTAAGGTGATTGTTTGAAAAAACACAAAGCAGCAATTTTATTCCGTGAAACATGTTTTGAAACATGTTTTTGATATTGCGGAGACACTTTTAACGGATAAAGAAGATTTGGTCCAAAAGGGATACGGATGGATGTTGAAAGCGGCTTCTGTTCACAACCAAAAACAAGTCTTTGAGTTTCTTATGAAACACAAGACTATTATGCCCCGAATCGCCCTGCGATACGCCCTTGAAAAAATGCCAGCCAATCTGAAAAAACGGGGCGATGAGATAAAAAAGAGCGAAACAAAAAAAGGCGGACATAGTCGCGCCTTCTTCAAATTTTCTTATCAAGTTTTTTAATGGTCTTCAAAAGGGGCATCATTTTCCGACTCTATTTCCCTTTGTCTTTTTTCCCCAATGCAGCCCATCAAAGGGATTATGAGAAAAAGAAAAATCGCTGCTGAGATGATTTTTCCAAAGAGGGAGTGCCCTCCGGTAAAAATCACCAATAAAATGATGAGGGTCCATATATTTCCGCTGCCTTTTTTGAGGAGACGGAAATAAGCCCTTAAAAAATCTTTCATATTTACCTCCTCCCTTGATTCTAAAATTCAAATCTGAACTTACTCTGACATAAGGGGATTAAAAAATCAATAAGAAGAGTTTTTGCCTAAATTCCCTTGTTGGCGTAGAATGTGAATAATGTCCCCTGTAACTTATTACAGCACTAATAATAAAAACGAGAGGGTAAATTTTGAAACCGCGCTTTTGGCCGGTCAGCCGAAGGATTACGGCCTTTTTATGATGGACAGAACAGATGTGCCCAAGTTGAGTTCCAAAACAATAAAAGAAATGAGCGGAATGTCCTACGCGCGAATCGCCTTCCAAGTTCTCAGTCCTTTTCTCGGAGCGGAAATTCCCGAAAACGAGCTGAGGGCATTACTGGACGACGCATACGCGGAGGATAAAATCCCCACAAAAATTAAACAGGTAATGGGTAGAACGCATATTATGTGGCTCACTCAGGGACCGACCTATTCATTCAAAGACTACGCCGCCAGATTTTTCGGCAGAGCGCTAAGCCATTTTCTTAAAAAAAGGGGACTGAAAAGGACAGTAGTGGTGGCGACGAGTGGCGACACCGGCGGGGCCGTCGCAGACGCCCTGCACAATCTTGAAAATATAGACAATATTGTTTTCTTTCCCAAGGGGTTGGTGAGCCCCGGACAAAGAAGACAGATGGCAACACTGAGAGGAAACGTTCACGCCTTTGAAGTGAATGGAGATTTTGATATTTGCCAAGCATTGGCGAAGAACATACTGGGAGACAAAAAATTCGCGGAAACCGTTTTTGACGACAAAGACAGAATAACATCCGCCAACTCCATAAGTCTGGGGCGGCTTCTTCCCCAGGTTGTGTTTCCTTTTTTCGCTTATTCGCGAATCGGTAAAAACAGCAAACCGATGCTCGTCAGTATCCCGTCCGGAAATTTCGGAGACATGATGGGGACGGTCATCGCCAAAGAGATGGGGCTTCCGGTTTCAAAAATAATTTGCGGAGTGAATGAAAACACCGAATTTCCGGACTTTCTTAAAACCGGGGAATATGAAGTGAGGCCGTCAAAAAAATCCCCCAGTTCGGCGATGATTGTTTCACACCCGAGCAATTTGGCAAGATTAGTGGATTTTTACGGCGGACACATTTATGACTTGAGAGATTCAACCACAAAAAGAATAACGGCACCCGGAGTAATTGACAAAATGCCCGATATTGATGAAATGAAAAAAGACATATTCTCCGTCGGAATCGGAAACGAACAACATTACGCAACCATAAAAAAGGCTTTTGACGACTTTGGCATAATTCTTGATCCTCATGGAGCGGTCGGCTGGGAGGCGCTTAAGATTCACAATAGGGAAAATTTTAACCCATTGGCAGTCGTCTATGAAACCGCAGATCCCGGAAAATTTCCGGAAGATGTGGAAAGAGCGATAGGATTGAAACCCGAGATTCCCGAGAGAATGAAGAGGCAAGCCGAGTTGGCGGAAAAAATCCACTCAATAGAAAACAACCCTGATATAACCGAACAAGGCATGCGACTGAGCGACGCGCAAATTTCCGAAGCGAAAGAAAAAATCAAAGAAATTTTACATTGATTAAAATTTATCAAAGATGACTGTTGTCTATCGTCCCCAAAAGAAATATGAAAAACAAAAAAAGCTCCTTTGAAGAATTGGCGAAAAAGTTCACGCCCGGAAGTGTAAACATTCCGGATGAAGCGCGAGTTTTGGCGCGCGCCATAGACCACACGAATCTCAAAAAAGACGCCTCTGATGAAGATATCGCTCAACTTTGCCGCGAAGCGACGGAGTTTGGATTCGCCTCGGTGTGCGTGCGACCGGAAAAAGTTAAATTGGCGTCGGAGCTGTTTAAAAAGTGGGGAGTGAAAGACGTGTCCGTCTGCGCCGTCATTGACTTCCCGAACAAAAAAGGAGATGTGGCCGGGAAAGCATCTCCCGAAGAAAAGGCCAAAGAAACCAAAAAGGCAATAATGGACGGAGCCCGGGAAATTGATATGGTGCTTGATTATGAAGCGATATTAAACGGCGACATTGAAAGGGCGCTGGGAGGAGTCAAGGCCGTGGTGGAAACAGCCCGCCAATTGGAAAAGGAGCTTGGCGGAAAAATTATCGTAAAGATAATTATGGAAACGGCGCTTTTGCGAGCGAGAGGAGGAGAGAGCGCAATTAAATCAGCATGCGAAACTGTCATAGCCGGAGGAGCTGATTTCGGAAAAACATCCACGGGGTTTGCCGTTGAGGGAGGGGCATCTCTTGAGGATGTAAGGATACTTGCCAAAGAATTAAAGCCAAAAGGAATTAAAGTAAAGGCGTCCGGTGGTATCAAAACCGCCGAGGATGCGGAGAAAATGTTGAAAACCGGAGCGGATCGTTTGGGAATGAGCGCGGGGGCGAAAATAATGAAAGAAAAAATAAAGAACTGCGCCTGATTGTGCGATTTTTCTTTATCCACATTTTTTCTTTTTAATATTGACTTTTGTTTGTGGCAATATAGAATTAATAGTGTCAGGAAAGGTTGACGTTTTTTGTTCGCTGACGATTTAAAAAATTGTTTTAATTAACCGTTTTTACCACGGCGAGTAAAAGTTTCAGGTATTATCCGTAAACCATTTAAATTAGGCTTATTTCTACTAACACACAAAGTTCCGGCGATATTCCACATAGTCCTTGGCGGAACCATATATCAAAATTTATAGTTTTAGCTATGTTTATGGCTGTTTTTTCCTATTCAACACCGGCTCACGCCGGATTTTTTTCTTTTCTGGGAAAATTATTCGGATCAAGCGCCAATATTCAAAGAACAATCGTTGACAACTCACAAACAATGGCTCTCTTAGAGGGGACTATCAATTCAAATACCTTTACCGGAAAAGGAGGGGGGGATATCATTATTGTTGAAAACAAAGCCCTTCTTTCAAGTTCGGGGCCAATGGGAACAATTGCCGATATAGAAGAGAGAGACGCAAACCAAAATCAAATAAGCATTTATATTGTGAGGGAAGGAGATAATTTATCTCAAATAGCGGAAATGTTCGGAGTATCCGTAAGCACAATTATTTGGGCAAACGACATAAAACGCGGAAATTTAATAAAAGCAGGACAAACGCTCATAATTTTGCCAATTTCCGGAGTGCAATATACTGTCAAAAAAGGCGATTCTCTAAAGAAAATAGCCAGGAAGTTCAAAGGAAACATTAAAGAAATAGCCCAGTTTAATGAGTTGTATGAGAACAAATCGCTTGCGGTCGGCAAAATCATCATAATTCCAAACGGCGAAGACACCACGCTGAGATATTCCCCACCTCCCCTAAAAAACAGATTGAGGGGCGCCGGAGGGCCGTCTTATATCGGATATTATATGAGACCAATCAAAGGAGGTGTAAAATCTCAAGGTCTTCACGGACACAATGCCGTTGATTTGGCCACTTCTTGCGGAACGCCGATTATGGCGTCGGCGAGCGGAAATGTTATTATCGCGCGATCGGGTGGATGGAATGCGGGCTATGGAAGTTATGTGGTCATTAAGCACCCTAACAAGACACAAACGCTCTACGCCCATTTAAGCAAATTGATTATCAGAGCGGGAATGTGGGTAAAACAAGGAAGAGTTATCGGATATGTTGGACACACCGGTTATACTATTCCAAGGGGAGTAAGAGGTTGTCATCTTCATTTTGAAATTCGTGGCGCCAGAAATCCTTTTTAATGAATTCGGTTCTAATTTTAATAATTATATAAACAAACTCCCGCTTTAATGGGAGTTTGTTTAATTTTATTTCTTATTTTTCGGACTCTTGCGAACAGGCTTAATGCCCCTGTTCTGCTGTTTGCCCTCCATTCTGGGCGGTTTACGCATAGGCAAAGGATGCCTTGTTTTTCCCATGGGCATTTTTTCAATTTTTTTGCTTTGTCCCATAAATATATTATAGCACCTAATGTCTAATTTTAACAAGAGAAATATTTTGCATCGCCAAACCCTGTACGACTTTGTTTTCTTGAGAGTGAAGCGATTTAGAAAACAAGAAGTGCCCTTGTGGTAAATCCCGACATCCCGCATTGTGCTGGACTACACTCCTCCACTTCGTTCGGACCGCCGGGATTCGAACCCGGAGTCACGCGAACCCGAATCGCGTATGTTGCCGTTACACTACGGTCCGTTATTTGTCCTTTTAGATAACGCTTATAATACCTTTTTTTTGACAAATTCTCAATATAAAAAACTCACATTCCAAATTCTTTCGCCATGCGAATATGTGTTATCTCCATAGAATCAATACCTTGAAGAGAATTTCCATCAAAAGATTGAATAATCTTCACCCCTTCAATGTCTATCTCCGCCCTGCTTTCGGAAGCCATAATAATGCCCGGGTTTCTTTTTTCTCCGTTGGCTGGTCCACCGGTTATGAAACATTCTCGAGCGTCCATTATCACTAAACTGGGATTAACAACCTTATTTAGTTCAGCTATTTTTTCTTCAAGATTTCTTAAATGAAGTCCGACACGCTGAAACGGCTTCATAAAACCTACTGACAGTTTAAGGGCACCGGTAAAACGCGCCTTAAAATGTGTCTTTAGACAGGGAAGCAAAATCAACTTATCAATATTATCCATAATTGCCGGCACGGAAACCGATTTAAGAAATTTTCCATTCGGAATCTCTTTTTTCGCCCACTTTAACTCATCAAAAACATAAATCTTAGGGGGTCTTTCCATTTTCTGAAGATTAAAAATTCTTAGTTTTTTCATCACCTTTCTCGTATTCAGCGCGTACATTGAAGAATCGGCAATGATTGCCAATTTTGCTCCACTGTCGTAAGCCAAATCAATCACAGCCCTTAAGAACATAGGGTCACTTGAGGCCGGGTAAGAATCAGCGGAATTAAAATTCGGTTTAAACAAAACAACATCTCCTGGTTTAATAAATTTACCGAACCCCCTAAGTTCATCAACCGCCTTTTTAATGCCATCTTTTAAATCATCTCCGATTTTTATTTTTGACACTTTTTTTGTTTCCATAATATTCACGGCTCTTTTAATCTTTTTCCTTTAGTTTGTTAACTTAACAATGAATAACTCCTGCCAATATTCGTAGCCGTTTTTGGGTTTTTTCTTCAAACCGTGCTTGGTTAAATAATTCAACCAAGCCTTATTGTTTAAAACATTGTTGACTTTCAGTGGCACCTTCATTTTTTCCAATATCTCCATCTTCATATCGGGCCTTTCTTTTAAAACAATATCTTTGCACAGAATGGAAATGTTTAAAACGATAATGCCCCCGGGATTAAGATACTGCTGTCCTTGGTGCACCAAATAATTCAATAAAGCAACTCCTTCATACGGGTTATCATCAATACTTGACGGGCGCGGAATGTATGGGGGATTGCAAATAAGCAGGTCAAATTTTTCTCCCTTGATTTTTTCCATTCCGTCTCCCGTGTAAAAAAGAGCCCTCTTGTCTTTAATATTGTCCATGGCGCATTTTACCGCAAAAGGATTAATGTCGTTGATTAAAATTGACTTGATTCCGGGACACTTTTTTAAGGCGTACTTACTTAGAAAACCTGAACCGCATCCAATCTCCGCCACCCTCTTAAGGGATTTTTTCTTCTTAAATATTTTCTCCAGTCCCTTGGCAAACAAAACGGTATCAATGGACGGACACCAAACATTAAAATGCGAGTGGTCCCAAGAGACACTCACCCCATTGTATTCAACAATCCTGGGGCGATGTTCGCAAAGCGAAAATAAAGTGTCGCGCAATGTCGGCTTAAGCCGACCAATGCGAAAGTTGTCGGTCAAAAGCACGGGGTTCCTAAATTCATGGACAAAAACTTTCTTGCCAGGAGGATAAACGGAAACTCTTTTCCCTTTTTCCCTGTCTTTACCCATAACGCTCGCCAGCTCCGCTCCATTCGCCCAATACTTTTGCGACTCTAAATTTTTACTGATTTTAATAATCATAAATCTTCTAAATAATCTATTTACCGCAACCGAGACATCCCGGTAATTCGTCCCACGACCTGATTTCTTTGCAGCCGTTTGGCGCTTCTGGGACGCCGAACGGGTTAAAAAAGAATTTGTTTTCAACATCCTCCAATTTTTCTAAAACTTTCCTTTCATCATCTATATAATGCGTAATTCCCAACTCTCTCGCCTTTGTATTTTTCTCCTCTCGCGAGAAGACGAAAAAAACATTTCTTTCGTTGAAATAAGCCGGCCATAATTTATGAATCTTCAGAAGATTAACTGCATTTTTTTTACTCTGCTCGGAATTCCGTCTTGATATTAGATAATAAGGAAAAAACTCTTTTATCTTCCGCAGATTATTCTCAACCCCCGCCATCAAGGGCTGAATAACCGCTTCACCAGGATCTTCGTATATAAAATATTGAATTTTTTTGTAAACCTCGCTCGGAAGAAGATTTTTCATAATCTCCGAGCAGGTTTGTTCAGCTTCCAGTTCATAGCCCTCATTCGCCGCCAAACGAATCTTAATATCGGTATGGTCAATAATCACGCCGTCCAAATCAAAACCGATAGTTGTCTTGTTTTTTTTCTTATCCATAAATTTGACTATTACCCCCTCATCCGCTTATACTACCAAAAGAAAGGAATCTTAACAAATAAAAAGGAGGTTTGTACAATGCCGAAAAAAAATGATAATGATTTTGACAAAAAAGCGCAAGAAATTTTAAGGTATCTGAAGAGCGATATCAGATATGACCGGGAACACATCCCCAGGCCGTTTTTCTTTGAGTTTACGGGTTCGCCGAGCTCAGGGAAAACGACATGTATCACTGAGGCGGACAAATTCCTCCGCCGGCAGGGTTTCAGGGTCTGGCGTCCACAGGAGGGCGCCGAGGTTATCCGCCACATAGAACGGACGACTCCCTTATACAACATCCGGACCGGGCTTTACGCTCTCGCTCTGCTTATGGACGAAAGCGTGGGCAACAAATATGACGTGGTCATATTTGACCGGTGCATCTTTGACGCCTATGTATGGATGATGTACTGGGAGGAAAAAGGAAAACTAACGGAAGAGGAGAAGAAAATCATCCAGATGTTTTTCCTGTTCCGCCTGTGGGTGGACAAGCTGGACCGTTGTTATATCATGGTCGCGGATCCCAAAATCGCAATGGAAAGGGAGATGAGAATCGCCCTAAGCGACAAAATGGGAGAGACAACCAACCCAAAAACGATAGCGACACTCGCAAACCGCTATCGGAGCGCATACCAAACACTGAAAGGTGAGCACCACCAGCTCAAACTCGTAGACACATCCGACATGGACGAAAAAAGGATGGTGGAGTTGATCGCCAACGATATGTTGGCGACAATGGAGGAAAAGATAAAATGACAGCACAAATACAACGGTGTCCTAAGTGCGGCTTGCCGTACAGCGGATATGAGTGCCCTTATTGCGTAGGGGTAAAAAAATAAAAAGAGGCGCCTTTTCTTTTAATACAAAGAAAAGGCGTTTTTTATTCTTTGATTTTGTTTTCTTTATTTAATTTTTTTTCTTCCTCTTCCACCACTTCTCTGGCAACCTTTCTTTTGACATAAAGATTCAAAAGAGAGAAAACCAACATACTGGCGAAAATAATGCCCAAAACATTGATTAAAAGCAGAACGAGAGCCGAAGACATCATTCCCCAATTCCATTTGGCAATACCTATTCCCATAACGGCAACGGGAGGAATTAAAGCAACTGATATGGCTATACCGGGGAGGGTTTCACTCAGTCTCGGTTTTATCAAAGCAAATGAGGCGGCCATGCCGGCGATAACAGCAATGGCGGCATACATAAGAGATGGTTTTGTGCGAGCAATTATTTCAAAACTTGTTCCGGAACCCATTTTAGAAAACAATAAAGTGACGATGGTTGATGCGGCCACCCCGAGCGCGACAGAACGCAAAACAGTATTGAAAGAACGGGAAATCAAACGATGATCAGACATCACTATTCCCAAAGATAGACTGAGAATTGGATAAAGAATAGGGGCGATAAGCATACTGCCAATAATGACCGCCGAATTATCTATCAAGAGACCGAAGGTGGTCATTAAAACAGAAAGAATAACCATCATAAAAAAATCTTGATGGGGAGTGCTGTTTTGAATCAACTTCTCAATGGCATCAGATTTATCTTTTTCAGTTAAATTGTCTAAGACGGTTATAACCATAATAATATATTTCTATTATAACATAATTTCCTAAATTTCAATTATTTTTTGTTTTGATGAATGACCGGAGACTATTTTAATCATTGTCGGCGTCAGCTTAAAATATTTGGCGACAACCTTAATAACCGATTTATTCGCCAACCCTTTTTCCGGGCGTTGTCTAACAGACACAAAAAAATTGTTTTCACCGAGATTCTCAATTTTTTCCTCCCTGGCTCCGGTTTTAACTTTTACTGAAATTTTCATCTTTATAGAGAAAGAGTTAATACAACATCACATCCTCCTACTCATATCTTTCTTTAAAAATTATTAAGAGAGCTGGAAAATAAATCATAATTAAAGGGATACCCTGTAAACACGTTGATTAAAAAGCGCGCTAATCTCAATAATCTGAGGGCTAACACTAAAATATTCGCCCAGCCCTTAATGACACTTCTCTTTTTTTACTTCTGCAAGGTTTTTTTGTTTCATAATTTACAATATTTAAAAATAATCCAAAACCTTTTCTTTTGATATAAGCAGAACCTCTGTGGCTCCTTCCAAATAAAGTCCCTTAATTCCTTCTTCCAAATTCTTTAAATTTTTCCCGGTGGCGATGACCATTTCTGAAGCCATACGGCTTCTTGCCCCGCTCTTGCAAAGAAAAACAACATCCTTGCTCCAATCAATTTCGTTCAAGTGAGAAATCAGATTTTTTAAAGGAATCAGTCTTGAGCCCTTAACACTAATGATGTTGAATTCTTCCTGCTCGCGCACATCAATTATTTCTAATTCATTCCCTCTCTCCCTCAACAAGCAAATAAACTCTTTTGTCTTGATATTTTTTATTGGCATATTTTTAAATTTCGGGCCGCCGAGACTCGAACTCGGACTAAATCCTCCCAAAGGACTCGTGCTACCATTACACTACGGCCCGATAATCCAACCTGCGTTTCATGTGCAACTTATTACATAAAAAAACATTACAATATTACATCTTCCGTTATTCTTATTTTAGCCTTTTTTGTTTTAAAATCAAGAAAAACAGCCATTACATCAAACTGCCATTCTTTTTCATCCTCTATTTCTTTCTCCAATAGATATGTTCGTATCGCCCTACCCAATCTTTTTAATTTCTGATAATGAACATTCTCCTCGGGGAGATGTTCGGTTGCGCGAGAAACAGTTTTTACTTCAATGAAGTGTAATTTATTTTTCTTTTCGCAAACAATGTCAATTTCTCCCCATTTTTTGCGATAATTTCTGTCCAATATTTTATGATTATGTTTCACCAGAAACATACAGGCGACATTTTCTCCGATTTCTCCAATTTTTTGTTTTTCCGTTTGGGACATAATTGATAATATAGAAACCTAAGTTTCCCGTGTAACCTCTAATTTGTCAACATCCGCGCATCAAATCATCTAAAATGACACCGTAAGCCCATCGGTTAAATCATTTAA
>CAYWCU010000021.1:0-14997 GCA_964456855.1 uncultured Candidatus Saccharibacteria bacterium
TATGAACGAAATTCCAGAATACACATTGCGGAGAAGCGGGCGGGCGAGGCGGGTGCGCCTCACGGTTCGTTGTGACGGAAGCGTGGTTGTTACGGCGCCACCAGGAGTGAGCCTGTCCGTTGTTGAGAAAATGGTTTCAGGAAAAAGGGAATGGATTTTGAGTAAGCTTGATTTGTTCAAGAGTGTGGATTCCGGAGCGGTCCGGAAATTTTCGCGCGATGACTATTTGAAGCATAAGGACAGGGCGCTGGAGATTATAAAAGAGAGAATCACCTTTTACGGCGAAATCTACCGTTGCTCGTTCAACAGAATTTGCGTAAAAAATCAAAGGACCCGCTGGGGCAGTTGCTCTAAAAAAGGAAATCTCAATTTTAATTATAAAATCATTTTTTTGCCGGAGATTTTGCGGGATTACATCATCGTCCATGAGGTATGCCATCTGAGAGAGTTGAACCACTCTCCAAAGTTTTGGGCGCTTGTCGGAAGGGTGTTCCCGAATTATCTTGAGCTCAGGAGGGAGCTGATAAAACAGGGGATACTTTTCCGATAATCCCCACTTGGAGGCCGAGCCTCCAAGTGGGGTTAGTGGACATGGTTCGGCCTTGTTGCTAGTATGAATAGAGTATTGGGAAAGGAAAGGCTCTTTTAAATAAAAACAAAATTAAGAAAGACAGAGGAGGCAGAAGATGAAAAAGAGAGGAAGAAAATCAACGCGCAGGGTTATCAAGGGCGCGGATATGGTTGTTGATATTGATAAGAGGCTTATAATTATGTCCGGCAGGATCAGTCGGGCGACCGCTCTCGCGTTTCAGGGATTTCTTTTTGAAATGCAAAATGAGAGCCTTGGGGAAATCACCATAAAAATTCGCCGTGGAAACGGTGGGTGCGCGATATCGTCAATGATGATATATGGGCTTTTGAGGGCATGCCTTGCGCCCACCAAGTGCATCGTTGAGGGGCGCGCCTACTCCGGCTCTCTGCTTGTGTTACAGGGAGCTTCAAAGCGGGTGATAAGGAAGAGGGCGTACCTGAGATTCCATTGGGCGAATGCGGAGTTTGCAGAGAGCACACTTTACGATATAAATGAAGTTGGCGAGTTCTTTGTTTATCTTTTACAGATGAACGAGGGTATGTATGAGATGATTAGGGAGCGCACGGGGCTTCCTATGGAAGACATCAAGGCGTTTTTCGCCGCCGAAGCGACCATATCGCCAGCAAAGGCGTTACGCCTGCACTTGGTGGATGAAGTAATAGAATAAGAAACGGATTTTCCGTTTTCAGAACGCCGGGGTTAATCTCACCCCGGTTTTTATTTTGTCCGCCTGAATGAATTCAGGCGAAATTGTGTTAGAATAAAGTCATGAAAATAAAAATAAGAAAAGCGAATGAGAGAGATTTGGATGCCATCGTTGGATTGGCAGGTTTGATGTTGGATTATCATTGTGAGATGGATAAATATTACGGTATATATTCCAAATACGAAGACGCGCGGAAATTTTACAAAGACCAGCTCAAAAGCAAAAACAGGCGTTTCATTGTCGCTGAAAATGAGAAGAAGGAGCTTGTCGGTTTCGCTTCGGGCACTGTCATATCAATTCCAAAGACGAGGGCTCCCAAAATCGGGACCTTGATTGCTGTTTTTGTTAGAAAAGAATATCGGGGGGAGAAAATCGGCGAGAAACTCTTTAAGGAAATGCTCAAATGGTTTAAGAGCGAAAAAGTTAAACACATTGAAACAAGCGTTGACGCGCGAAACAAACGGAGCGTCAAACTATGGAAAAGGTTTGGTTTCGGTGACTATCAACTTAGATTAAGAATGGATATCTAGTCCGAGGCGGTCAAATTTTCCCGCTAATCCTCGTTTTGGGGCTAATCCGCCAAGCGGGGATTAGTGGCGGAGTCATTGAGCGGGGACAGGGGAGTGTGGTATAATTTAGATATGACTGAAAAAATAAAAAATATATTGGGCGTGTCCATTATCGTGGCATTGATTGCCGTGGCGTATGGTGTTATCAGCTATGCCGGCTCTTTTTCAAGGCAGATAGACTTTTCCGCCCCGCGTTTAACGGTATCCGGAGAGGCTAAGGTTGTGGCGATTCCCGATGTGGCGACATTCAGTTTTGGCGTTGTGACGGAGGGCGGAGAAGATGTCGCAATCTTGCAGAAGGAGAACGCGAAAAAGGCGAACAGCATAATTAAATTCATAAAATCAAGCGGGGTGGATGATAAAGATATAAAAACCGCGAATTACAGCATCCAGCCAAGATACCAGTATTACAAATGTGGCCCGTCGGCTTTGCCAAAGGCGGATGCCGAGCCGTGTCCGCCAAGGGAGATTGCTGGATACACCATTCGCCAAACCGTGGAGGTTAAAATAAGGGATTTTAAGAAAGCGGGAGATATTTTATCCGGAGTTGGAGAGAGGGGCGCGAATTCAGTTTCCAGACTTTCTTTTTCCGTGGACAATAAAATTAAGTTTGAAAATGAAGCGAGGGCCAAAGCGATTAAGCGGGCGAAAGAAAAGGCTTCGGCAATTGCGGATGTGTCAGGCTTTCGTTTGGGAAGACTGCTTTCGGTTAATGAGAGCAGGGTAAATTATTACTCGGCGCGACAATACAGTATCCCCAGGGTTTCGGACGCGCAAAGCCAAGACACGTCCGTCAATATTGAGCCTGGTTCTCAAGATATAACATCCAATGTTACGCTCCAGTATCAAATTAAATAATAAGAGCATCCGTTCAATTGCGTAGCGATTGTGCTACAATGGGATTGTGAAAATTGATAGACAAAAAAACGGCGTGTATATTTTTATTGACGCTTCAAATCTCTGGGACGCGCAAAAAGCCAAAGGGCGCCTTTTTGATTTTGAAAAACTGAAAAATTTCCTCAAGGAACGCCATGGCGCCAAAACTATTGAGATTTTTTATTACACGGCGTATCCGGCGGAAGGGACTCGTGATTATTCGCTGGACGGGAAACATAAGTTCTTTACATATCTTAGCAAGGGTCTGGGCATCAATGTTCGTAAAAAAGAATTGAAGCGGATTGCCATACACTCAGATGAAGGAGATTCTATTGAGGAGAAAGGAAATATGGATGTGGAAATGACCATTGACGCCATTCACCATAAAGATAAATACACAGTAGCCGTTCTGTTTTCCGGGGATTCGGATTTTCTCGCACTGGCAACATACTTAAGGAGGGACGGGAAAAAGGTATATATCTACTCTTCCAAAAACAACATATCCGAAGAATTGCGGACCGGAGTAAATGGATATACCGATATATTAAAGGTGTCTGAGGATATTTGGGGACGCGAGTTGAAGTATAGGGCGGAAAAGAGGAACCAAGATTAAACCAAAAAAGCAGCCCTCCGCGAGGAGGGCTGCCCTTGGATGTAATACCCTTTCGGTTTATGAATAAAACTGAAAGACATTCACAGTATAGCAAGCGGTTTAAAAAAGTCAACGGGAAATGTGTATAAATCAATATATGGGAAGAGATAAATCAAAATATGACCTAATTGTAATCGGTGCTGGACCGTCGGGGATGATGGCGGCGGGGCGCGCCGCCGATCTTGGCGCGCGCGTTCTCATTTTGGAGAAAAAGAAGCAATACGGGAAAAAACTTCTCTTGACCGGAGGCGGGAGGTGTAATATCACAAACGCGGAATTTGATGTCCGGGCGTTTCTTGAACATTTTCCGGAATCAAAAAAATTCCTCTTTTCTCCTTTTTCAAAATTTTCGGCGAAGGACACATTCGCTTTCTTTGATGAGAAGGGCTTGCCGCTCGTGGTGGAGGGGAGAAAGAGGGCGTTTCCCGAGACGCAAAAAGCCGAGGATGTCCTTCAGGTGATGAGGAAATACATAAACAGAAACGGAGTGGAAATTAAAACGGGCGTTCGCGCCGCGTCGCTTGAGGAAAAGGATGGCAGGATAGTCTCCGTAAAAACTTCCAAAGGCGACGAATATTTCGCGGACAATTTTGTCATCGCCACCGGCGGGCTCGCCGCCCCCGAAACCGGCTCCACGGGCGACGGTTTCAATATACTGGAAAAACTCGGGCACACGATTGTTCCGCCAACCCCCAACATTGTCCCGCTTACGACGGACGAAAGGTGGGTTCACTCTCTTTCCGGTGTTACGCTTTCCTTTATGACAATTCGCTTTATTCAAGACGGAAAGGCGAAAGTAAAAAAGACCGGAAAGATTCTTTTCACGCACTTCGGCGTTTCCGGTCCGCTCATTCTCAACTCCGCGCGCGAAGCCGTAAAACTACTTGAGAAGGGGAGAGTCACAGCGTCAATTGATATGTTTCCTGACACGAACGAGGGCGAATTGGCGCGCAGAATACTTAATTTGTTTGATAGAAACAAGAACAAACTTGTGAGAAATGTTTTGCCAGAGATTTTGCCTGAAGCTCTTTCGGATGTGATTCTCAAACTTCCCGACATTAACCTTTTTGACAGGGAAGTGAATTCCGTTACCAAAGAAGAGCGAAAAAAGCTCGTGAAAAAAATTAAAAATCTTACATTTGAAATCACCGGCACTCTCGGTTTTGACAAGGCGGTTATCGCGGACGGGGGAGTGCCGCCCGAAGAAGTTAATTTTAAAAATATGACATCAAAACTTTATCCGAACCTGTATCTGCTGGGGGACATCATGAATATCAACCGCCCCTCTGGCGGCTTTTCGCTCCAGCTTTGCTGGACCACCGGCTGGGTCGCCGGCACTGATGTTGGAGGTAGAATTAAGGATTAATTTTTTTTGTTTTGATATTTTGTGTTTAATATGGCATAATAACGACAATGAATCCTGAGACATCCCCAACAAATATCACAGAAGATTCAATAGAAAAATCGGAAAAAGAACCGTTGGAAGAATATATCAGCGAAGTATTTGCGGAATCAAGAAATAAATTGTTTGAATATTTCCCGATTTTTTACAGGGATATACCGACAATTTTAAACTATCGGGACAATGCGGAGGAATTGAAAATAAATTATAATTTTGAAGATGAAAATTTAAATATAAATATTCAAACTCCAGAAAATCTCTCCGATAAAACTGTTGATGATTTAAAAAACGCGGAAGGCAGTTTTTTAGTTTTTCAAGGGGTGTCTGCGGGAGAAACCATTTCAAAAAAAACGCAAGATTTTTTCTTTCTAATTCATGAATATGCTCATGGAATTAATCAAATCTTATTTGAAGAATATAGACCAGACATTATTAAAATAGCGGCGGTAAAAAGAAAGGAGCTTGTAGAAATTGATGAAAGCGAAAAAAAAATTATACAAAGAGAGGGCGTTAATAGTTTGATTTCCTTTTTAGGCGAAAGCCTGCCTATTTCATTTGAGCGGATTATGGCAGAGAAAATCTTACAAGATGAAAATATAGACGATGATGAAAAAAATAATGTAAGAAAGTTCTGGGACGTCCACGAAAAATCATTGGCATCAGTAAAGTTAGAGAAAAATCCAAAATCAAAATATTCTGAATTAGACGAGGCAATGATTAGTTATAAAATTTATCAGAGATTTGGCGAAAGAGGAATCATAGATTTTATTAAGAATTTTAATTTTGAAAAATTATCTAAAATTAAAAAATATATTGACCCTGAAAACAGGATTCTTTCCGTGGAATACAAAAACTTCTTGGAAATGAACGCTGAAGATATTGTAAAAAATTTTGTATAAAAGCCGGGAGTGTTTCTTTATGTCGGATGCAAATATGCTAAAATAAACAGAATGGATACCAAGGAAAACCCTGGTGGAATAAATATGGAAAAAGATGTTAACGAAAAAGTTGAGAAAATAATTGAGTTTTTGATTGAGGCTGAGCCAGATGAATCGCTTCCAAAAACGGACGCGATATTTGTTTTCGGGCATTATGATTTGCGGGTAGCGGAACAAGCGGCAAATCTTTATTTCAGCGGGAAGGCGCCCAAAATTATTTTAACTGGTAGGTCGGGGAAGATACATAAAATCCCCACTAATTTTGAGAGCGAAGCGGAATATTTTGCTGATTTTTTAAAAAAGAAAGGTATTCCAGAATCCGCTTTGATTCTGGAAGAACAATCCACAAACTCCCTTGAAAATGTTTTATTCGGCGTAAAAAAAGCGGAGTCCCTGAATTTTTTTCCACGCTCTTTAATTCTTTGCGCAATGCCACCACTGCTCAGAAGATCACGCGCCACATTCAAAAAGCAATTTCCCAAAATAAAAGTTTTTAGTAGCGCTTTTCCGCTTGGAAAAGAGGAATGGCAAACTCCAGCACGAATCAGGCGGATATTGGGGGAGATAGATCGGCTCCAGGATTACGCCCAAAAGGGAGACATTGCCCATATTGAAATCCCTTTTTCAATATTGAAATCCTGTGAAGAAGTAAGAAGTTTTTTCAAATAACCAGCTCGCCATGCATTTTTTCTAATGCTTTCGCATAAACAGCATGCTAAAATAAACGCAATGAATGTGAAAATTGAGCCAAGTTGGAAAAAGGCGCTTGCGGATGAGTTTAAGAAACCTTATTTCAAGGAGCTGGCGGAGTTCGTAAAAAAGGAATATAAGAATGGAGCGGTTTACCCCCCGCCCAAACTGCTTTTTAACGCCTTTAATCTTTGCCCGTTTGATAAGGTTCGTGTCGTTATTCTCGGGCAGGACCCTTACCACGGACGCGGGCAGGCGCACGGTCTGTGTTTTTCCGTTCTGGAGGGCGAGAAAATGCCTCCGTCCCTGCAGAATATCTACAAGGAAATCAACGCAGACCTCGGCTTGCCGATTCCCAAATCCGGCAATTTGGAGCATTGGGCGCGGCAGGGCGTTTTGCTTCTGAACACAACTCTTACCGTTCGGGAGAATAATCCGGCGTCGCATTTCGGGCATGGGTGGGAACAGTTTACGGATGCCGTCATCAAAAGACTTTCCGACGAAAAAGAGGGTTTGGTATTTCTGCTTTGGGGCCGCCACGCCAAGGAGAAAGGGAAGGTGATTGACCGCAACAAACATCTTGTTCTTGAGGCGGCGCATCCGTCGCCATTCTCCGTGGCATCCGGTTTTTTCGGGTGCAAGCATTTCAGCAAGACGAACGACTATCTCGCCACGCGTGACAAAAAACCAATCCGATGGACACCAAACAATTAAAATTATCGTCTTTCTTGACGACCGTCAAGAAAGACGATAATTTTAATTGTTTTGATAGGTAGAGGAAAGGTTTCAATAATCAAGCAAAATGTTTCGCGCTTGCTCAAATCTTCGTTCAACACCCGTCTCTTCAACCGGACGCGTGTCTCTTTTTCTCGCGTATGCCCAAAGGACCCAAAGCAGATTTGATATTTCTCTTTCATTAAGCCGTTGATCCACAAGCTCGGAAAATTCCGGAACGGGCTTTTCTTTGAGATATTCCGCGACCATCTGTTTCTTAATTTTCGGAAAATTTGAATGTTTTTGAATGGACGCCAAAAAGACCGCCAGCGAAAAACTTGGGTCGCCGAACGCGTTTTTCTCCCAGTTCAGAAAACGGAAACCGTCGCCGATTCTCAGGCAATGTCCGATATGGGCGCTTTTGAAAACAAAAACCGAACCGTAATTTTCCAGCACTCTTTGCAGCCGTTCCTCAAATTCATCAAGCATTTTTTCGGCCTTGGGAATAATTTCCTTTTTGATTTTTTCTCCCCATACTTGCGCGCACGGATTTATCAGGATAATTTCCAGACGCTCCTTCCATGCTTGCTTGTGGCGTTCATAGCTTAAAAGTTTTTCCTGCTTTTTCAAAATTTCTTTTGGCAGTTCCATTGAATTAATTTTGGCGATAAACTTCGCCACTTTGGGGAAGAGTTTTTCTTGTTCACCTTCCGGCAGGTGGCTTAGAATGGCGCCGTTAAGATATTCTTCAAGAAGCGCCGGCTCACCGAAAAAATTTTCTCCCAGCCAGTAAACCTTCGGTCCGACATCGTACTTCTCAACGGCCTTCAATATCTCATATTCATCAATGATTCCTCTTGCCGGTCCCCCCCATTCTGGTCCTTTAAAACGGAGAACCATTTTTCCTCCTTTCCCTTCAACTAGAAAATTAAAATGCCCCGACCACGGCTTCGGATCAATGTCGTTGATGGAGAAATCGCCTTCAAAAAAACCGAGAGGATTTTTCTCTTGAAGCCATTTTTTGATTTCCAGAATTGTCGGGGGTTTTTGCATATTTTGATTATAGCAAAAACCGATAAAAAACGCGTGGTTCTCGCCCATTTTTTGCTATAATCAAACGAATGGAGAAAAAATATGTTGTTTTGAATAAGGATGTCGGGGAGACGCCACTCGCGCTGCTGGAAAGATTCAGGGCGGCGAATCCTTGGGCTGGCGACAAAAAACTCACTTACGCCGGACGGCTTGACCCGATGGCGAGCGGGAAAATGATTATTCTCATTGGCGAGGAATGCAAAAACAAAGAAAAATATCTGGCTTTTGACAAGGAATATGAATTTGAGGTTTTGTTCGGTTTCGCGACCGACACGGGAGACGTTTTGGGTTTGGTTGGGGGTGGAGAAGCGCCACGCTTTTTCAGTGAAGAGGAGTTGGAAAATGCCGCCCGAAAATTCGTTGGCGAAATCTCTTTGCCGTATCCGGCTTTTTCGTCAAAAACGGTTCAAGGAAAACCGCTCTTCGCGTGGGCGCTTGAAGACCGCCTTGATGAGATTGAAATTCCGCGCAGGGAATCCGTTGTTTATAAATTGTCGTTGGAAGATTCACGGACAATATTAAAAGAAGATTTACGCACGGAAATTTTCGGGAAAATCGCGAAAGTCGGCCCGGCGCTGGACAACAGTAGGGACGATTTTTACGGAAAAGATTTTCGCAAAAAAGAGATACTGGACGGCTGGGAAGCCGCGTTAAACGAAACGAACGGCGAGGAATTCCAAATAGCTAAATTTCTTTGCGCCTGCTCGTCCGGAACCTATATGCGGACATTGGCGGTTGAAATCGGAAAGTCGCTCGGCGTAAAATCTCTCGCCTTTTCCATACATCGGACAAAAAATCGGAAAGCATAAAAGGGGTGTGTCAAATCATTTAATAGCGCCACCTGGCGACAAAGTTGGGCGGCGTTTTTTTGACTACCGAAACTGCATTTTGAAACGGCGGTTTTGGTGAGGTTGCCGCTGCCGTTGATTTTTACGCCGCGCTGTGCCAAACTGTGAAAAGAAAAAGCAAATTTGATCGGATTCCGAGCGAGTTTTTGAAAACTAAAAAGCCCTGAAAAAGGGCAAAAGGAGGAAGGAATGAAAAAGGCAATTGCAACAGCGCTAAAAGCGCTGATTTTGGCAGCAATTTTTTACACGGTCGGCTTTGTGGGAGGGATTACATATACTGTTTTCTTTCCCATTATTGCATTGGTCGCCGCTATTGCGTGGAGCGCGACCGAGATAAAGAATCCAATTAAGACCGCGGTCTTAATTGGATTCATGGCCGCCGGTTGGAAAGCGGTCTTAGTGAATCTCGGATTTATAAAAATGGGGGGGGTTCTGGACGCTCTCCTCATAATCTCTGTGCTGGGCTTTTATGCCCTGGCATTTTACAGAGAGTTGAGGTTGGGGACAGAAAAGAAAATAAAAAAATAATAAAAAGGGTTTACAGCGGGGTTGTCGGAGTAAAATCGGCAACCCCCTTTTTGTTTGAGGTTTGAGAACTGCTTGCGACGGACAGCTCTGAGCAACCAACTCTTTGTTTAACCGATTTTTTATGATAGAATCCATATTACTGTTTTGAATAAGGAAAATACACAATCCCCGACGGGAATCATAAGTATAACTTCAAAGGGCGTTGGCTATGTTGTGGTTGACGGTTTTGAGGAAGATGTTTTGATAGAACCGCAATTTTTGAATACCGCCCTCCACGGAGATGAGGTGGAGGTTGTTTTGTTTCCGCAAGAAAAAGGCGAAAAGCCGAGCGGTGAAGTCGTAAGAATTTTAAAAAGGGCGAAAGAGAAATTCGTCGGAACGGTGGAGAAGAAAAAAGGAAGCGCCATCTCTTTTGTCGTTACGGATGATAAAAGAATGTATGTGGACATTTTTCTCCCTCCCGCTGAAACTCGCAAGGTGGAAAATGATGACAAAGTTTTTATAAAAATAAAAGAATGGGATGACCCCAAGAAGAATCCTGAGGGGGAGATTATAAAAGTTATCGGAAAGAAGGGGGACAACGATGTTGAGATGGAGTCAATCGTCCTGGAGAAGGGCTTTGCCGTGGAATTTCCGCCGGAAGTTGAGAGGGAGGCGGAACAGTTGGTAAAAAAATCCGAACCGATACCGGAAAAAGACATCGCGGAAAGAAGGGATTTCAGAAATGTTGACACCTTCACGATTGATCCGGAGGACGCCAAGGACTTTGACGACGCCATTTCGTTTAAGAAAATTTCAGACGATCTTTTTGAAATAGGAATGCATATCGCGGATGTTTCCCATTATGTCAGGGAGGGAACGGCGTTGGACAAGGAGGCGTTTCACCGCGGAGTTTCCATTTATTTGGTGGATAGGACGATTCCAATGCTTCCCGAGGCGCTCTCAAACAATCTTTGCAGTTTAAGACCGCGCGAGGACAAACTCACGTTCTCCGCGGTTTTAACAATCTCCGCGCGAGGGGAAATCAAAAAAAAGTGGTTTGGGAGAACCGTCATAAACTCAAACAAGAGATTCGCGTACGAGGAGGCGCAGGGCGTTTTGGATAAAAAAAGTGGGGAATATTTTGACGAACTGAATCGGCTGAATGAAATAGCCAAACTGTTCAAAAAAAAGAGGACGGAAGAAGGCGCTCTTGATTTTGACAGCGCGGAGATAAAATTTGAACTTGACGCCAAAGGCAAACCCGTGAATGTCATTCAAAAACAGCGACTTGACGCGCATAAGCTCGTTGAGGAATTTATGATACTCGCCAACAAGGAAGTGGCGTCATATTTGAGCGAGAAAATCAAAGAGGCGAATAAAGGGGTTTCGGTTTATCGCGTCCACGACGTTCCCAAGAAGGAGGCGATGGACGAACTCCTTGTTTTTTTGAAGGCGTTGGGTTACGAAGTAAAGATGAAAGGAGAAAGTATCTCATCCAAGGAGCTGAATCTTGTCTTTGAAAAAATTAAGGGCAAGCCGGAGGAGGATCTTGTAAAGACGGTGGCGATGAGGTGTATGGCGAAAGCGGTTTATTCCACGAAAAACATCGGGCATTACGGATTGGCATTGGGGAATTACACGCATTTCACCTCCCCAATAAGGAGATACGCGGACTTGATGGTGCACAGAATTTTGGCGAAGCATCTTACCGGAGAACATCTCAGCAATCAGGAAATGGAACGCTACATTAAGGCGTCGGCGGTTTTGTCCGCGAGAGAAGTCGGAGCGGTTGAGGCGGAGAGGGCGTCCATCGCCTACAAGCAGGTTGAATATATGGCGGAGCGAATCGGAAAAACTTATGAAGGAATAATTTCCGGCGTGACGAAATGGGGAATTTTTGTGGAGGAACTGAGCACCAAGGCGAGCGGAATGATAAGGATGAGAGATTTAAAAGGCGATTTTTACGAATTTGACAAAAAGGCGTATTCCATAATCGGCAAAAAAACCGGGAAAAAATACTCAATCGGCGACAAGGTAAAAATAAAAGTCGCCGCCGTTGACCTCAAAAGAAAAACCATTGATTACACATTGGTTTAGTTGGTGGTAAAGGTTGTTTTGTAGTACAATGAAGTCAACAGCAATAGAATGAATCAACAAATTTTAGCATATATTAAGCAGGAAGCGAAAGCTGGGCGGAGCCTTAAGGAGATTAAAAAATCATTAATGCAGATGATGAGGTTTAATAATTGGAGTGAGCCTCAAATTGAGGGGGCCCTAAATCAATTTCAAGCTCAATCGGCTGTCAATCAATCGGAAACCCGGGAATCTTCAGAAGTTTCCGACTCCAATCCGCCGGGTTACATCAAGAAGTCAAAGAGTCACCTTGGCAATATTCTCGTCATAGCATTTTTACTTGTTCTGTTTTTGGGTGGCGCCGGAGCGTACGCTTATTTTTATATTTTCCCATCGCCGGAAAGGGTGATTCAAGAGATGTTCAAGCAACAGAAGAAAGCAGATTTTTTCGGGTATGAATCACAGGTGGATTTCAAGATTTCTTCAGGAAAAGAGGGCGCAGCCGATCAACGATTTTTGGTAAAGATAAACGGAAAATATGATATGAGAAACGAAAAAAACATCAAATCGTTGTCTGTTGTTGATGCCAGTTTTTCCGGAGGTTTCTTGGGGAATTTGTCTATTGGTTTGGAAGTCAGGACTTTGGGCGATGTCTCGTACATTAGGGCGACCAACCTTCCGAAACTGGGGTTTATTGATTTGAGTTCAATACAAAATAAATGGATCAAAATTAACGCGAAAGACGCGGCAAAACAATTGGGTATGAGTGGGGAGCTGGAAAAAAGAGAAGAAGAAAAAAATAAAATACAGGATGTGTTGCTGGAACGGATGGATAAAATAACAAAACTCTTTAAACAATCAGGGATTATTCAGTCAATTGACAAACTTCCGGACGCGGTTATTAACGGTCATAAAACTTACCATTACAAGATAGTTGTCAATAAGGACGCTTTGCGTGGCTTTTTATCTGAAACCTTGAAAATCGTTTATCCTGAACGAAAAATAAGCAAAGAAGAGCTGGTCTCGTTCAACAGTTTTTTTGAAAATTTGAGAATTAACGATATAGAGCTTTGGATAGGGAAGGAGGATAAACTTCTCTATAAGGTTTCTGCGAACTTTGACGGACGGAGTTCCAAAAATGCGTCCAACGCCAACCTCAGTCTTGAAATCAAATTCAAGGATTACAACAAAGAAGTTGACATAAAAGCTCCGACAGACGCGAAATCAATACAGGATATTCTGAAAGGGAGCTCCTTTTTGGGGAAAGTTGAGGGTTTGAATCCAGCTCAAGAGAAAGCGCTCACCGCGAAACGTGATGCAGAAATCAAACAAATACGCTTTGCCTTAAAAGTGTATCGCGACCAATACGGGCATTATCCGAGCTCATTGAGCCAATTGTTTCCTAAATTTCTTCCCAAAGTTCCCGGTAATTCAGAGAGCGGAATAAAATACGAATATAAACCACAACAAGATGGGAAAGGATACAGTCTTTGCGCACAATCGCCGGAAGGTCAGAAATGTTCTTTTTCTTTTTAAATTTTCAGAGGCGATTTTAAATATTCCATATTGAAAACCGGCGCTTGGCACCAGGGTAATTCCGATTTCTATAAAAATAAACGGGCGAGTTTTATTTCCGTGTAGGAGAAGCGAGGACCGAGGATTCGTCGCGCGGGTGTGAGTTTTGTGCTTTTTGATTTCTCAAACGCCGCTTTTATTTTTTCAAACCTGTCCTGTCGCGGCTTCAAGTGCTCAATATCTATTTTATCTCCCCGTTCAATCAATTTTTCAAGATGATTGACGATGGTTTCTTCCGTCATTTCCCTTTCCGCCGCTATTTCGGCGATAGTCATCGTTTGGTCAACAAGATTTTTCGTGATGTCGTAGGTGCTTATTTTTTCCAAGCCGTTTGCGCGGGCTCCTCCCGGCCCGGAAACAGAACCGATGAATTCTTTCTGTTTTTTATCTTTCTCTTCGTCCTTCATTTTTTCCAATTCCTTCGCGGTTTTTTCCGACATCCGCGCCAAATCCTTGTCAAGGGATAAAATTTCTTCATTCACTTTCAACGCCATATCGTTAAGCCCGAGTAGTTTCAACCCGTTCAGCGTTTTTACTCGCGAAATGGCGACATACCCCATTCCCTCAACGAACGAACTTGAAAGGTCTATCTCCGCCGCGTCCATACTCATCCCTTGGCTTTTGTGGATAGTTATCGCCCACGCCAAACGCAGGGGCAATTGGCTGATACTCGCCTTAATCTTGCCGTCCTCCTCCATATTCCAATCTTCTTTTTTTGCGACTATTTTTCTTCCCCCATGGATTTGAATAATGGGAAAGCCGGACGAATTAAATCCGATAACTGTTCCCATTGTGCCGTTAAAATATTTTTGTTCGGGATTGTTTTTTACGAACATAACCGCCGCCCCCTCCTTGAGCCGCAGCTTTTCCGGAGCCAAACAACTTTTCTTCAGCGACTCCACCGCCGCTCCGCTTCCAGCGTTGACGCGCATATCGTATGCCTGCTCTTTTCCCTTAATCTCGTCAAGATGACGCTCGTTAATGGCGTCCACATTCGCGTTATGGGTGTAAAGCTTGGTTGCCTTTCCATGTTCCGTTCCGCCTGTCCCCCGCTCCCTTAATTTGTTCAAAGTCTCTTCGCCGACATTGTTTTCCCTGATATCACGGAGGATTTGTATGAGCGAATTGTCGCTGTGCCTGTGCTGTTCATGGAGATAGCATATCTTCAAGTCCATCTCGCTCCACACTCGCGAGCTGTTTACGAAGGACGCGTCCTCCCCGCCCCTTGATATCGGGGGAAGCTGGAAAAAATCTCCGCAAAGGACGACTTGTATCCCGCCGAACGGCCGCTCGTCCCGCCTGACGGCGCGGCACACTTGGTCAACCAGATCAAGCCGGAAAGAATGAAGCATAGACACCTCGTCTATCACCAAAACTTTCGTGTTTTTAATTCTGCTCTTGATGTTCGGTCTTTGAGAAATGCGGTCAAGGTCATAGGGCGTCAATTCGTCCTTGATGCCGATTCCCGCCCAAGAATGTATGGTAAGCCCTCCGATATGGGTGGCGGCGATACCGGTGGAGGCGGTTACGCCCACGCGCACCCCTCTTGTCTTGAGAAAATTTACGTATTCGTTGAGAAGAAAAGTTTTTCCACTTCCCGGCGCGCCGGTCAGGTACACACTGTGCCCCATCTTCAAAATATCCAATGCTTCTTTTTGAGTCATATTAAAAGCATTCTATCACAAACCCTCCAGTTTGGAAATTTTTTGTACTAGTCCACCACTTATGGCACTTTCGCTCTGATAAACCCATTTCCTTCA
>CAYWCU010000022.1:0-14120 GCA_964456855.1 uncultured Candidatus Saccharibacteria bacterium
TCATATACTTTGTTATATGATGTAATTTTTTTTATTTTTAATCCTCGTCTTCTTCATCTGACAAGTTATAAAACATTTTGAATCTTAAATTGGATATTCCGTTTTTCTTAAATTCTTTTAAATATTTCTGCATGTGCTCTGCGATAAGTTGTCTCATCGAATCTCCATAACCATCATCAAATAGGTCTTTTTTTGAAGGATGTATTAAATCTTTTTTCGCGAATTCTTGCGCAAGGATAGTGTGGACAATATTATCAAGATCTGATTCAACTTTTTGTTTACGCTTTAAAGATTCTTCTTCTGAAAAACGAACTTCTGAGGCAAGACTCGTTAGTGATATTGATTTAGGAATATCCAATTTATCTCCTAATTTATATATTTTGGTTATTATGTCGAAAAGCTTATTTTTTTCATCGGTATCTTTAAAATCAGATATTAGACCTGACGAAGCACAATAATCAGCAAAATATAGAAATTTTAAAAATGTTTTATATTCTTCTTTTGACAGTTTGATTTCTACTTCATTCATATGTTTGAGATTAAAAATAAAAAATTATTTCATATAACTGGTTATTATGCAAACTTTTTGTTTGGATAATGGTTGATATTTGTGTGTTATGCGGAATTGTGATATTTCGCCTTGATTTTATGTCGCACACCATCCCCAATCTGCTTATTTCATTATAGCAGGCGTTTAAACTTATGCAATCAATAAATTTGCCAGAGTTAAAATTCGCGATACAGGATGCGTGAACGGGCGTTATCTGTATTTATAAAACAGCTTGTTTCCGAAGCGGAGGTCTATGTACTCAAGATATTTTCGGTTGTCTTTGATTTTTTCTTCAAGCGCCAGTTTGAGATTTTCAAAAGCGGTTTGGAAATTGTCGCCCTCGTTAAGCATAATATACCACCCCTCAGATGTGTAAATTTTTTTCAAACCTTCTTTTTCCAGAACTATTTTTCTGATTTTCACTCCTCCGTTCAAAGCGGCTTCAATAAATTTCATAAGGTCTTTGAATTTATTTATCTTTTTAAGCCCATCTTTCTTTCCATTATAAAATTTTACATAAACATTGTCAGAAAAAAGAGGAGCCTTTTCAAAAACCATTCCATTCTCGTCCACAAAAAAACACACCAGTTCCCCCGAAGTCAGACTTCGGGGGAAGTTTTTTCCGCAGAACAGCGCCGTCGGATTTCGCTCCGTTATATTTATTGAAATTGAATCGGGGAAAACCCCAATCACTTTTATTTTTTCAATTCGGTCAAATTTTTTCATCAACTCAACGGATATTTCTTCTTTGGGAAAGATTAAAATATTGTCTTTTGGAATAATCAAAAAATATTTTTCCCGCAAAAAACCGGAGACGGCGGAAGTTATTTCTCCATTTCCCAGAGTTGAATTTCCGCGAATCTCTATGTTTTTTATTCTAAGAGCCGGGATGTAAAACATAGCCGAAACCACCGCGAACAAAACCAAAAAAACTCCAACGGCAAACGCCGCCTTCAACAAAAATCTCTTTCGTTTTAACCTCCTTGATGAAGCGAGAATGTCTTTTCTTTTCGGCATATATATATATTCTCACTTTTTGACCAAGCTTTCAACGCTGGGGCGCTTCGCTTTTTCAAATATCGTTATCCGGAAATTATTTTGTGAACTTGAAGCTATCAATGATAAGGTCTAATTTCGTCGCAACGGTAGAATTTTCTTGGTTTGCCTTGTACCCGAGAATATAGCCTGTCCCTTTGTAAATAATCCTTATTTCATTACCACCGGAACCTTGGTCCGGATATGTAGTTTTTGCTTTAAGCGCCTTGTGGCCGTCCAGCACAATTTCCTGCATATCGGAATATATATATTTTCCTAATTTTTTTTGGTCGTTTTCAAACCAGTCTCCGGCGTTTTTGTAAGGGACACCTTTGTAAACGCTTATTCTGACCGTGGCTTGGCCTTTGACTGCGCCAAAAGTTCCAACTCCGATTTTACGACTGCTTATGTCAAAATATCCGCTATTGAGATGCGGTTCAAAAAACCACCCTCCAGGATACTTTACTTCAAATCCCAAATTATCATTCCGATAATTTTTCCAGCCTGCGGTTGCCAAAAACGGTTTGATTGCGGGAACTTTGTCCGAACTATTCAACCCGGCCTGCTTACTCTGCGACGGTACTGCCTTTTTTTGCAAGATTACATATCCCGCAATTCCCGCAATCGCGACAACAGTCAGCGCGATAACCAACGTATTCATTAAATTCTTTGTATCTTTCATATACTTGTCCTTAATTTATAATCGACTGATTAATAATTTTATCAACCCGATTTATAATCTAAAAAAAGATTTCTATAAAATTACATCCTTGCCCATGTATTTCCGCAGAACCTCCGGAATAACGACAGACCCGTCTTTCTGTTGGTAATTTTCCAAAATATGAATAAGAATGCGAGGGGTTGCTGTTGCCGTATTGTTAAGCGAATGCGCGAAACGAATTTTTCCTTCTTTGTCTTTATATCGGATATTCAAACGGCGCGTTTGAAAGTCATGAAAATAGGAAGACGAATGAGTTTCTCTGTATTTCTTCTCGGAAGGCACCCACCCCTCAATATCGTATTTTTTTACTTGTCCCAAGCCAAGATCCCCGCCGCAGTTCACGACAACTCTGTAAGGAATGCCGAGCGCTTTCATAATTTCTTCTGAATTGAGGGTAATCTCCTCGTGCCATTTTACGGACTCTTGATGGTTCGCTTCGCAGAGCACTATTTGCTCAACCTTGGCGAACTCATGAACGCGCATCAGCCCCTTCGTGTCTTTCCCGTAACTTCCCGCTTCCCGCCTGTAACACGGAGAAAAAGCGGCATAAGTTTTCGGAAGATCCGCTTCCTGAAAAACTTCATCCTTGTGCAAGCCCATCATCGGGACCTCAGCCGTCCCTGATAAGTATAAATCATCTTGAGTGCCGTAAATCTCGTCTTTCCCCTGCGGGAGCCATCCCGTTCCCAAAAAACTTTCCTCTCTCACTAAACTTGGAGCGACGAATGGCGTAAAACCGGCGTCAACCATTTTTAACATAACAAACTGCCAAACGGCGAACGACAAAAGAGCGCCGTCCCCCTTCAAAAAATAACCCCTGAAACCTGAAACCTTGGCGCCCCTCTCAAAATCGGCGAGGCCCAATTTTTCCGTCAGTTCAATGTGGCTTTTCGGCTCAAAATCAAATTGAGGGATTTCTCCCCATTTCCTTATTTCAACATTGTCTTCGTCGCTCTTCCCTTCGGGAACGGATGGGTCGGGAATGTTTGGAACCATAAGCATCAGTCCCTTCCATTCCTTTTCCACTTCTTTCAATTCTTTCTCTTTTTCCGCGAATTCTTCTTTCAGCTCTTTCATTTCTCCGATGAGTCTTTGCCTTTCCTCCATGTCTTGCGTGGAAGCGATTCGGTCTCCGGTGGCGTTCTGTTTGGCGCGCGCCTCCTCAACAATCCTCAAAAGCGCACGGCGATTTTCGTCCGCGTCCAAAAGCTTTTGGACATCAAAATCAATGTGTTTTTTTCTCGCTGCATCCTTAACCAAATCAGGATTCTCGCGAATAAATTTAATGTCTAACATTGTGTTTAGTATAACAAATCCACAAAAAAACAAAACCCGCGGTGAATAATTTAGCGACGACACCGGACTTCGTCGCTAAATTATTCGGTTTGTTTTGGCTGTTATTAAAATAGATGCTAAAATGGCGTAATGGAAAGAAAAATATTAAAACCCGAGCAATATCCGGCGGGGTTGAGGGAGATTCCCAAGTTGCCAAAAGAGATGTATTTGATTGGCGATTTGCCGGGAAACTCGCCAGAAGGCGAAACAAGCGCGATTTATCTAGCGGTCGTAGGAACGAGAAAATTTTCAAATTATGGAAAGGACGCATGCGAGAAAATAATAGGTGGATTGCGGGGATATGATTTTGTTATCGTGAGCGGGCTGGCGTTGGGAATTGACGCCATCGCCCACCGCGTGGCGTTGGACGCCGGACTGAAAACAGTTGCCATTCCGGGGTCCGGGTTGGATTTTTCCGTGCTTCATCCGCGGACGAACCACGGGCTCGCGAGAGAAATAGTTGAGCAAGGCGGAGCTTTGCTGTCCGAATTTGAATGGGACGCGCCGGCGGGCATCCACACTTTTCCGCAAAGAAACAGGATTATCGCCGGCATATCGCGCGCCACGCTCGTTATTGAAGCGCCTGAGCGAAGTGGGGCACTGATAACGGCTAATTTCGCTCTGGATTTTAACCGCGATGTGTTTGCCGTCCCAGGCTCAATTTTCAGCGAAAATTCAAAAGGAACGAACAAGCTCATTAAGCAAGGCGCGGTTCCCGTTTCGTCCGCGGAAGACATTCTTGACGCTTTTGGTATTTCCCGCGAAAACGAAAATCTGAAAATAAATTTCAATCCCGCCAACCTCACTCCGTTGGAAAACAAAATAATCGCCGCCCTCAGCGAGCCAATGGCGAAAGACGACCTGATAAGAAAAATTGCGGCATCGGCAAACGAAATCAACCCTGTCCTGTCAATGATGCAACTGAACGGGCTCATCAAAGAATCAGGTGGAGCAATCCGTAAAAACGTATAAAAAAAGCGGGCGCTGAGGCGCCCTAAAAGCAAGTCTTGAAAATTAAATTTTATTCGGTAGAACATTAAGCTCCAGAATAACGGCCTCCGCGCCGTCAACTCGGCGCCACCACCTTTTTACATCCTTGAAACGGCTTTCAAAGCCGTTTCTTTCAAGCCATTCTCTCGCCTCTTCTTCGTGGGCGGAGAAAACCCTTCTGTCGCGGCCACCCACTTTTATAACGATGGCCACTTCCTTTTCAATTTCTATTTTCACTTCTCTCACTTTTCCTCACCTCCTTTCTTTTAAATTCTAACAACTCTCTTTAAAACTTATCACGAATACAGCTCTCTGTCAACGACCGCGTTTGACAGTCCCGAATGTTTTATATACTCTCTGTGTATATGACAAAATTTGTTATTGTTGAATCTCCGACCAAAGCGAAAACCATTTCCAAATTTCTCGGAAAGGATTTTAAGGTTGAGTCCTCGTTCGGACATGTTCGAGATCTTCCGAAATCAAAAATGGGGATTGACACGGAAAATGATTTTGAGCCGACCTATATAATCCCCACCAAGGCGAGAAAAAGAGTCAACGCTTTGAAAAAAGAGGCGGCGAAAGCCGACGAGATTATTCTCGCATCCGATGAAGACCGCGAGGGAGAGGCAATAGCATGGCATTTAGTCAGCGCGCTGGGGCTGGAAGACCCGAAGAAAATCAAAAGGATTGTTTTTCACGAAATCACGAAATCGGCGATAGAAAAAGCGCTAGAAAACCCGAGGAATATTGACCTAAACCTTGTTGATGCCCAGCAGGCGCGCAGAATCCTTGACCGTTTGGTCGGGTATGAGCTCTCCCCTTTCCTCTGGAAGAAAATGTTTAAGGGGCTTTCCGCGGGGCGTGTGCAATCCGTGGCGGTCCGGCTTATTGTTGACCGTGAGCGGGAAATTGAGAAATTCAATCCTGTTGAATTTTGGGGTATTGAGGCTGAATTATCAAAAAAAACCCCCAAAAGCGAGTTCATCGCCAAACTTACCAAAAAAGACGGAAAAATACTTGATAAATTCGCGGTCAAAAACAAAAAAGAGGCGGATGAAATAGTAAGCGACCTGAAAGGCGTAGAGTATAAAGTTGAGAAAGTGGTGAAAAAGGAAGTCAAAAGGCAGCCCAAACCGCCCTTCACCACCAGCTCGCTCCAGCAAGCAGGCGCGAACAATCTGCATTTTTCGGCGAAGCAGACAATGATGTTCGCCCAACAACTGTACGAAAAAGGGTTTATCACCTATATGAGAACGGACTCGGTAAACCTTTCCGAAGAATCGCTCAAGTCGGCCAAGAAAACCATTGAGGAAAAATTCGGCAAAGAGTTTTCGTTGGGAGAAGCCCGGAAATTCAAAACAAAGTCAAAAGGGGCTCAGGAAGCGCATGAAGCTGTCAGACCGTCGGACCCGTCAAAAGCGCCGAAAGACATTGAAAGCAAGTTGGATGAAAAGCAATACAAACTTTATGATTTGATATGGCGAAGATTTATCGCCTGCCAGATGAAGGAAGCGATTTTTGATTCCACGACGGTGGATATAACAGCAGCATCCCACTTAGGTGCCTTGCACCTAAGTGATTCTATCCCACTTAGGTGCAAGGCACCTAAGTGGGTGGGGTATACTTTCCGAGCCAGTGGATCTATAATGAAATTTGAAGGATGGCTGAAAGTTTACCCGACACAATTCACGGAGAATCTATTGCCCGAATTGACGGAAAATGAAATACTGGAACTTAAAAAACTTCTGCCCAACCAGCACTTCACGGAGCCACCACCGAGATACAGTGAAGCGACCTTGGTAAAAGCGCTTGAGGAACACGGCATCGGACGACCGTCCACTTACGCGCCGACCATTTCCACGATTCAAACGCGCAATTACATTGAAAAAAACGAACAAAGAAGGTTTGTCCCGACGGAAACGGGATTGATGGTAAACGACATTCTCACCGAACATTTCCCGCAAATCGTTGATATCGGCTTTACCGCGAAAATGGAAGAAGAATTTGACGACATCGCGGAGGGAAAAACAAAATGGAAACCTGTTATTAAAAATTTTTATCAGCCATTTCACAAAAATCTTATGGAAAAATACGACGAAGTTGAAAAAAAACACACAGACGAAGAAACGGACGAGAAGTGCGAAAAATGCGGAAAACCGATGATTATCAAACACGGCAGATTCGGGAAGTTTCTCGCCTGCTCCGGTTTCCCCGATTGCAAGAACGCGAAAGCGATTAAAAAGGAATCGGACAAAATAGGAATGAACTGCCCCAAGTGCAAGGACGGAGATGTCATTAAAAAATTCACCAAAACAAAGAGAATGTTTTACGGATGCTCAAATTGGCCGAAATGCGATTTTGCGTCTTGGAAAAATCCAATGGAAGAGGAGGAGAAAAAAGAAACCCCCGACGCCTAGTCATTCAGGCGGGGGGGTAAAGATTACTTGGGCTCTATGCAATTTATGTGCGGAAACATTGTTCCGCACTCTTTGCACTCGTCTGCGTTTTTGCAGGGGTTTTTTTGCCCCTGACTCAATAAATCCTCTTTTTTTACCAAGGTTAACTCACCCCTGCATTCAGGGCAAAACCTTGGGAAATCTTCCGTGCGGCAAGATACTTTCTCGCCGCACGAAAGACAAATTCTTTCCTTCAAAAAATCACCTCCTTTGGGGGTTGGACCGTCCGGGCGCTCACCGGATTTGCCTCTTTTTGAGAGGCGAGGGCTTCCTCCCTGGTCCATCTTTTAAATATTCTAAATAAGAGTATAATAGAGGGCATGGAAAATGTCAACCCTGATATAAAAGAGCTTCTTGGTATTCTAAAAGATCCCTCGCCCGATGATGTCAAACTCATCACGCGTGCTTTTGAATTCGCCAAGGAGGCGCATGAAGGACAAAAAAGATTTTCCGGGGAAGATTATATTATCCATCCCTTTGAAACGGCAAAAACGCTCGCCCATTTGAACCTTGACGCAAAGACAATCGCCGCCGGACTTCTTCATGATGTTTGTGAGGACAATGAATCAATAGATAAGAGAATACTCAAAAAAAGGTTTGGGGAAGAAATAGCTTTTATGGTTGACGGCGTGACCAAGCTGGGAAAATTGAGATACAAAGGCATAGAGCGAGAAATTGAAAATCTCCGCAAAATGTTTTTGGCGATGGCGAAAGATATAAGAGTGGTTCTTATCCGCCTTGCCGACCGGCTCCATAATATGAGAACATTAAAATATGTCAGGGAAGACAAGCAAATAAGAATAGCCCATGAAACTCTTCAAATATACGCTCCTCTCGCCAACCGACTCGGTATTGGAGAGATAAAAGGACAACTGGAAGACCTTTCCTTTATGTATCTCCAACCCGAGGAATATAAAAAGGTGATGCAATTAATGAAAGGGCATTACGAAGAGAAAGAAAAGGAGTTGGAAAAAGTGAAAAAAGAGCTCAACGAAATGCTCTCACAGGAAGGAATGAAGGATGTTCATGTTGATTCACGCGTAAAATTCATTTATAGCCTATATAAAAAACTCAAGAAGCCGGGGATTGATATGGATATCAATAAAGTTTACGACCTTATTGCCATAAGGATAAGGGTGGACACAATTGAACAATGCTACAAGATTCTGGGAATGATTCACAAAAAATGGCGCCCATTGCCGGGGAAAATAAAGGATTATATCGCCTTGCCGAAACCGAACGGATATCAGAGCCTTCACACAACAGTTTTCGCGACAGGCGGAAAGATAACAGAAATACAAATCAGAACGGAAAAAATGCACGAAGAAGCTGAGCACGGAATTGCCGCCCACTGGGCTTACACCGAATCAGGGAAACCTAAAACGGGCGCGAAACTCAATTCCAGACTCGCTTGGGTCAATCAGTTAATAGAATGGCAAAAAGGAGCCTCCCAATCAAACGATTTTATAGAAACCTTGACGATAGATTTTTTCAAAGACAGGGTATTTTGTTTCACCCCCAAAGGAGATGTTATAGATTTGCCCGAAGGAGCAAGTACTGTTGATTTCGCTTATGCGGTTCACAGCCAGATTGGAGACAGCGCCACAGGAGCGACAGTGAATGGAAAATTCGTTTCTTTGAACACGGAACTTAGAAACGGCGACATAGTTGAAATTCAAACACAAAAAAACAAAAAACCGTCTATGGAATGGCTTAAGCACGCGAAAACATCTTTCGCCAAGAAATGTATAAGGTCAAGTCTTAAAAAAGAGGGGTTTTTTGACAGTTCGGGATTGTAAAAAGTTAAAGGCTGAAATTTTTAATAAAATCGTTTTCATTCTTGTTGTCCGCAGAATTTGAATCCGAAGACAGTGGAGATTTTTCTTCTGGCAAATTTCCAAGAGCAATTGGATTTTTGTCACCGCTATCGGCATTCTCTTCCCGATATTCTTTGTTCGTCTCGGGTTCATCAGGCTCATATTCTTCCAAGAGACCATTCAGCCAACTTAGTCCCCTACTCACTTTTTCTTTTCCCCGCTCTGGTTCCGTTCCATCAGCCTCTTCAATTTCATCACTTTCAATCTTTTTATTTTCTTCTTCGCTCTCCTTTTCTGCTCCCTGCTCATCCCCATCTTTTTCCTTGTCAGGCAAATCCTCTTTTTCAATCATTGCATCGGGAAGACCAGTCTTAATATCTTCACGGTTTTCTGTCTCTCCAATTTCATATTCTGCAACTGATTCGTCCGCGATAACGGGTATCCTTATCGTCCTGAAATCAATGCTTTTCTCTTCTTTTGACCCAACGGTTTCTTCATCCTCTTCTTCTTTGACCTTGAGTATAAAGGGCTTTTCTTTTTCTTCAACATCAACATCTTTCTCTTTATCTTCGGGATAATCCCCATCAGCTTCAACTGCAAAAATGGGGATGTTTATACTCTTGGGTTCCGCTTCCTCAGCCTCCTGAAAACCGGAATCTCCTCCTGTTTCATCCTGTATTTCCTCGTCAACCTCAAGGTTCTCTTCATTCTCTTCTCCCGCAATCTTTCCAAGAAAAGATCTCAGCTCTTCTTCCGAAAAAAAATCAATATGTATCTTCCCTTTCTTGCCTGTTTTTTCTATTTGCACTCTCGTTCCAAGCATCTCGGACAGCTTCTCTTCAATGTTTTTCGTTTCCATATCCAGCAGCGAACCTTCCCGCTTACGCGCTTTTTCCGTGGCGATGCGTCTTGAAATTGCCTCAGACTGCCTAACGTTTAATTTCTTTTCAAGAATCTCTTTGTAAAGTTTAAACTGCTCCTCATTTCTTCCAGAGAGCATTAATATGGGTCTCATATGCCCTTCGCTGATGAGGCCTTCGCGTAAACCTCGCTGAATTTCTTCCGGCAAATTCAACAATCTTAAACTGTTGGTAACAAATACTCGGCTCTTCCCTACCCTGCGAGCAACCTCATGGTGCTTTAAATTGAAAGTTTCTATCAGCTTCTTAAAAGCGCGGGCTCTTTCAAGAGGGTTGAGATCTTCCCTTTGCAAATTTTCAATAATGGCAAGTTCAAGTTTTATTTTGTCTTCCGTGTCCTTTCTTATTATGACGGGGACTTGTTTTAACCCGGCCATTCGCGATGCCCTCCAACGCCTCTCGCCTGCAATAAGCTCATATTCAACAACAATTCCGTTAGGTCCCTCGGCTTCTTTTCGGGTAACAACAAGTGGTTGCAACACTCCGTACTGCCGAATTGATTCTGATAAATCAAGAAGCCTTCCCTTATCAAACTCACTGCGAGGTTGCATTGGATTTGGCTTTATTTTATCAACCTCTATCCAAAAGACGCTGCTGTGTTTTTGAAGACTTTCATTCATTGTTCTTATTATATCGTATTTGATTTTATGTCGCAAATCCGTTACAATAACAGGAAATCATCTTTTGCAATTGTGATAAAAACGCCGCTGTGGTGGAATTGGTAGACACGCAGCACTCAAAATGCTGTGGAGGCAACTCTGTGTCGGTTCGACTCCGACCAGCGGCACAACAAAATCCCATTATGTTAATTTTAACGGGATGAAAATACGGGGAAAATACTTAAGACTATGAGGAAATATCATATTACCACATTCGGATGCCAAGCGAATTTGGCTGATTCGGAGCGAATTGCCGGCGCGCTTGAAAACGCCGGACTCAAAAAGGCCGCAAAAAGAGAGGTAACGGATGTCTTGATTTTTAATACCTGCTCCGTCAGACAAAAAGCGGAAGACAGGGTATTCGGGCTTAAAAAAGAAATTGAAAAACTGCGGAAAAAGAAGAGTAAGCTGAAAGTTGTTTTAACGGGCTGTATGATGCATTACGATAAAAAAGAGTTGGCGCGACGACTCCCGTTCATTGACATCTTTCTGGACATCAAGGAAACGGCAAAGTTGCCAAAACTGCTCGGACTGGCTTCCCGCGCGCCGCAAAAAACGCGAAGCGATTACTTGAAACTGGAACCTAAATATGAATCCGGCGTTTCCGCCGGCGTGCCCATATCTTATGGGTGCGATAACTTCTGCACTTATTGCATAGTCCCCTATTCGCGAAACCGAGAATACTCGCGGCCGGTTAAAGATATTGTTAAAGAAATTCAGGCTCTTATCAAAAAGGGGTATAAAGAAATTTGGCTGTTGGGGCAAAATGTGAATTCCTATGAAGCCCCTTCAGAGCTTCATAGGAATTCATCCGCCAAAACGTCAGCGAAGGCGGAAATCACCAAAGGAGCTCCCCTCCCAAGGTTGGTCAAATTTCCCGACCTGCTTCGGCTTGTCAATTCCATTCCCGGAGATTTCTGGATTAGGTTCACTTCTCCCCACCCGAAAGATTTCTCCGACGACTTGATTAAAGCGATGGCGGAATGCGAAAAATTCACCCATTATGTGAACCTGCCGCTCCAATCCGGCGACAACACGATTCTCAAAAGAATGAACCGACCGTACACTGTCGGGCATTACAAAAAATTGGTTAAAAAAATACGCAAAGCGATTCTGGACATTGCCATTTCAACCGACATTATCGTCGGCTTTCCCGGCGAAACGAAAAAGCAATTTGGAAACACCGCCAAGGCAATGAAAGAAATCGGTTTTGATATGGCTTTTCTTTCCGAATACTCCACTCGCCCGGGAACGGTGGCGGCAAAAACAATGAAGGACAATGTCCCTCACAAGGAAAAGGAATGCCGAAAAAAAATATTGAACGATATTCTCACAAAAAGCGCGCTGGCAAACAACCGAAAACTCATCGGAAAAACGGTTAGGGCGCTGAACGAAAAAACAGAAAGGCACAAAACCGTAAAAATTTCCGACAAATTTCCGAAAGACAAATTCGTTGAGGTAAAAATAACCGACGCCACCCCATGGGGACTAAAAGGAGAGATTGTTGATTAGTGTTTGCAAAATAAAAAAATCCCCCACAGCGGATTTGGGCCCTGCCTGCCGGCAGGGCCCAAATCCGAACCGTATATCCCTTGTTATATTCCCCGAAGGGCTAAAATTTAGCACAACGTCCCGAAGGGAAATTTCAGAGTTTTACATTTAAGAACTATTTTAATTATCGACCGAAAGAAGTCCTTTTAAAGCCAGTAAAATTATCCTTCCATTACTCTTTTCAAATCCCAAAAAACATCTTTGGTAAAAGGATTGCTTAATTCTCCCACAGTCATCCATTCAAAGTATTCCATTTCAGTCTTGTTATTGTCCAGCTTACGAAAAGTATACCTTACAAAATAATTTTCATCCAAATCCGACAAAATAAATACTTTATCTCTTTGAAAATCTATAACCTTATATTCATCCCAATTATTGTTTTCTCCACGATTTTTATATCTCGTATTCATTTTGGGAGGATACTCATCAGCAACTTCTTCTGAAATGGAAGGAATCCATAAATGAGTATTTTGGGATTTGTTGTAAATTCAAAAACCTCACTAATAGGTTTATCAATAATAACTGTAATCTTATTTTCTTTCATATTTTTAAAAAAGTAATTAAATCTTTATAAATTTTATTGGCTTTCTGTTCTTAAATGCAAAATTGAATATAACGTTTGCGTATATCTGATGTTTGCCACTAAATTCTTATTCAATCCAATGAATGGGAATGTTATCTTTTTGACATGCTTTGATGAATGCTTTGATTCCTGGAGCATTTATTTCAGATTTATTTACATAAGCTCCGACTATTTCGACCATCTCGCCATCAACCCATAACTCGTTATGAGATTTTTTTTGCGTGTTTTCCATAAGAGCGTTTAATTCATCTACCGCGTATTGCTTATATTTTTTCTGCTCAGTTTGTTCGCTCAACTGCTTTTTGAAGTTGGTGTCATAATATCGACTGGTTACATCCTTGTCATACGCGGCAGTAATAGCGCCCTTATGCAACTTTAAAATATAGCCATAGGGTCGGATAGGTTGAGTGCGTTCATCTTTTTGAAGCGAACAACTAATTTCAGGTATCTGAATCCCTATACTGTGTTTTTTAGTCCAATCTTTAACACCATGTATAAAATAGCAACCCCCCGGCGCTTTAATAAATTCTCCTTGTTTTTCCATGTCACCCCCGGTCTCTATCTTGGAAGCAAAAAGTTTCTCATTTTTCATATTTTTATATTTAATCTCCCTATCCAATTTCCCTTCCATTCTTCAGATATACATTCATATCAAACCCCCTGTTAAAACAATATTACCAAAAAAATCTAAAAGATAACAGAGAAAGGAAAAATAAAAATTTAAGAGAAATTAAAGAGAGATATTTTTATAATTTTTTATTTGACATAAACCCATGAATATGTTCCGCCATGAAAAGTATCCATTGTAAATATGTTTTGGTTTTTATATAAACCGACTATTTGAGCCGCGCTTAACGAACCGTCTTCTTTTATCAAATAAGGCACGATAGTTGAAATTTTGTCACAACTAAATTTTTTATCATAGACAATCGTGGCGCGAACAGGACGGTCAAATATTATATCGGGTGTAATGCTGAAACTAAGCGGGGATTTGACTCCCGACCTAACTTGATAAGCGCTTTTTTCCAGGCTAAGATTGATTTTTGTTTTTTGCTTAACTGCGCCGGGAGGAATATTTATAACTATCCATTGCCCGGCATTATCTTTGCCTCGCAGCACTCCGCCATTGACATCTATTTCTGCAGATAAAATTTCGTTTGCAGGCGTTTCAAAAGCGATAGTTTTTTCATTGTCGCAGCTTGAATTATTTGATTGCGCTTTTTTATTGTTAATTGAATTAGCATAACCGGCTAATAGGAGTACAAAAAATAAAAAAAATATTAGATAAGCTATTCTTTTTTGCATAGGTTTATATAAGTAAATAAAAAATTATAAAAATATTTCTCTTCGACGTAGCCGAATTCGCGTGGCGGGAATTATACAATGCCCGCCACGCGGTTTTCCAGCCTACTTTGATTTTACCACATTCCCGCGGTTTTACCACATCCTCGCATCAAATCATCTAAAATGACACCGTAAGCCCATCGGTTAAATCATTTAAAA
>CAYWCU010000023.1:0-10017 GCA_964456855.1 uncultured Candidatus Saccharibacteria bacterium
TTAAATGATTTAACCGATGGGCTTACGGTGTCATTTTAGATGATTTGATGCGCGGGGCTTGTTGATTCAGTTCGGTTTGTGATAAAATCAATTATATGAAAACAAGTAATAATAATGTCCCCGCCGAAGGCGGATTCGCCTCCGGCGGAAAAAAAATAACTCAGAAGCACGCGGGATGCATCGGTTGCGGAACTTGCGTGGCTCTTTGCCCGAAGTTTTGGGAAATGGTTGAGGGTGAGATGAAGGCGCGCCCTATTGGAGGAAAAATGAATGAAGCGGGGGACTATGAAATAGAGGTTAAAGAATCGGAGCTCGGATGCAACAAAGACGCCGAAGAGGCGTGTCCAGTTCAAGTGATTCATATTGAAAAATGAGTTCCGTTACACGTTCCGCTTTCAGCTTGCCTTTGGTCAATTCCCACACTCACGCCGCAATGATTGCCTTCAGGGGTATGGCGGAGGATTTACCGCTCAAGGATTGGCTGGAAAAATACATTTGGCCCGCCGAGAAAGAAAAAGTCGGCGCCGATTTTGTTTACGAGAATACGAAGGTCGCCATCAAAGAGATGAGAAGAAACGGCATCGCTGTTTTCAATGATATGTATTTTTTCGCCGAGGAGGCGGCAAGGGCGGCGGAAGAGGAAAAGATGCGCGCGGTAATCGGAGAGCCCATCTTGGATTTTCCCGTTCCTGGTTCCGCGACCCCGGAAATGGCTCTGGAAACCGCCGAAAAACTGCTGATAAAATACAAAAACAGCGATTATGTTTCGGTGGCGGTCGCTCCTCATTCCATTTATACGGTTTGCGCGGAAAATTTGATTAAAGCCAAGGAATTGGCGAAAAAATACAACGCTCTTTATCATATACATCTGGCGGAAACAAAATATGAATTTGACGAGTGTCTGAAGGAAAACGGCTCCACCCCCGTCGGCTATATGGATTCCCTCGGTTTGTTGGATGAAAAAACTCTTTTGGCTCATTGCGTTTGGCTTACCGAGGAAGATATGGAAATTTTGGCGGCGCGGAGCGCGAAAGTGGCGCATTGTCCTTTGAGCAATTTAAAACTCGGATCGGGAATCGCTCCAGTCGCCAAAATGATGGAAAAGGGAATTATCGTCGCCTTGGGTACGGACGGGGCGGCAAGCTCAAACCGTCTTGATATTTGGGAGGCGGGAAAGTTCGCCGCCCTTTTGCAGAAGGGGACAACCGGCGACGCGGGCAAGCTGAGCGCCAAAGAAGCGATTAAAATGATGACCGTCAACGGACTGAAGGCGTTGGGTATTGAAGAATTGAATGGCAAGAGCATTTTTGATATTGAAAAAGAGATTGATGAGGGAGGAAATTACAATTATCTGTACGAGTTAAACATAGAAAACCTAATCCACCGAAACCGGGTTTCGGTGGATTAGAGTGTTGTAGTCAGGGCTTTTTTCCCTTGTTTTTATTTCTCCATCTGTTCTCGGCGTATTTTCTTTTCCGTTTCATTCAAGTCATACCGGACCATTTCTCGCACCATTTCCTCAAACTTTATCTCCGGCTCCCAGCCGAGCTTTTCTTTCGCTTTGCTCGGATTGCCAAGCAGAGATTCAACTTCCGTGGGTCTGAAGTATCGCGAATCAATTTCAATAATGGTTTTTCCGCTGTCTTTGTCAATTCCTTTTTCGTCAAGTCCTTCCCCAGACCATTCAATTTCCATCTCCAATTCTTTAAAGGCGCGTTCACAGAAATCTCTGACGGAATATTGTTTTCCCGTGGCTATGACTAAGTCATCTGGTTTTTCGCTTTGGAGCATAAGATACATCGCGCGGACATAGTCTTTGGCGTGTCCCCAGTCGCGCTTGGCGTCAAGATTTCCGAGATACAGTTTGTCCTGCAAGCCGAGCTTTATTCTGCTGGCCGCCATTGTGATTTTTTTGGTTACGAAAGTTTCGCCTCGCCTCGGCGATTCGTGGTTGAACAGGATTCCGTTGCACGCGAAGATGCCGTACGCTTCGCGATAGTTTACCGTTATCCAGTATGAATAAAGTTTTGCCGCGCCATACGGACTTCTGGGGTGGAAGGGAGTCTGTTCGTTTTGAGGGGGAGGGACGGAACCGAACATTTCAGATGTTGACGCTTGATAAAATCGGGTCTTTTTCTCCAGCCCGAGAATCCTTATCGCTTCAAGAAGACGGAGCGTTCCCAGCGCGTCTGAATTGGCGGTGTATTCGGGAGTTTCAAAGGATACCTGGACATGGCTCTGCGCTCCCAGATTGTAGATTTCATCCGGTTGTACTTTTTGGACGATTCTGATGATGTTGGTTGAATCTGTAAGATCCCCATAGTGCAGGATGAATTTTTGTTCTCCTTTGTGGGGGTCTTGATAGATAGGGTCTATCCTCCCTGTGTTGAAAGAGGATGACCTTCTTTTAATCCCGTGGACTTCGTAACCTTTTTTCAAAAGAAATTCGGCGAGGTAGGAACCGTCTTGTCCCGTGATGCCCGTTATTAAAGCTTTTTTCATATTGAGTTTAAAAAATAATTAATTTGTAATGTCAGTTAACAATCCACCGAAACCCGGTTTCGGTGGATTGGAGGGTTAGTCTATAAGGATATTTTTCTCATCTTCAAAATCTTCAGACCATTCGCGCAGAAAGGACTCGTATTCTTTCGGTGTTTCAAATTGTCCGCGTATTATTTCCGTGCCGGATAAAATCCTGTCATCTTGATTGCCAAGATAGAAATTCAAACTTGACCAAGGGTATTTTAATAATGATTTTTCTGTTTCTTCCCAGTTTTGAATTTTATGTTTCCTCCACTCTTTTCCAATGATGAAATCCAACGGGTTAAGGTGTATGTAAAGTGAAAGGTGGAGCAAATAATCATTTGTGGATATGTATTTTGATTTGAATACACTCTCAAACAAAGGACCCCTTCTGTCATTTTTAATGTTTATGTATTTTGCGATTGAAACGTTGCACTTGTGAATAAAGTTGGTGATTCCTTTTTCTTGCTTCTCTTTCAGCAGAAGGTGGTAGTGGTTTGGCATTATGGCGTAAGACAGGATGTCCACCAATTTTTCCCCTCCCTCCGCAATTTTAAGCGCGTCCTCAATGGTGGCGTTCTTATTGTTTCTCAAAAGTTGAAATGCCCCGGATGATTGTGTTGAATTTGCCAGCAAGAAGGCTTGAGCCAATTTTTTCGCGTTTCTGGGATTTTTAAATTCGGGCATACTGAAAATAGTTCTGTTGTAAATATGGTAATAGTGATTTGGGACAAATTTATTTTTTCTCAGCATCACTTTATTATAACAGTGCAGCAATCTAAAATCCACCGAAACCGGGTTTCGGTGGATTTGGTGGATTTTATCTTCCTGTTCGGCTGAGAACGACCATTGTTGTTTTGAGAAGAATTGTTAAATCCAGCATAATTGAGCGGTTTTTTACGTAATACAAATCATATTGCAACTTCTCCGGCGCGTCTTTGGCGGATGCCTCGCTGAAATTGATTTGCGCCCATCCAGAGAGCCCGGGTTTCACCAAATGCCTCATTGAGTAGTGAGGAATTTTTTCTTCCAATTCCTCCATAAATTCAGGTCTTTCCGGCCGGGGACCGATGAAAGACAAATCTCCTTTCAATATGTTCCAAATTTGGGGCAGTTCGTCAATTCTTGTTTTTCTGAAAATGTTTCCGACAAATGTAATTCTTCCGTCATTTTTTTCCGGTTTTTCCCACTCGGCCCCGTTTTTTTCCGCATTCGCGACCATTGATCTGAATTTAATTATTTTGAATACTTTTCCGTTTTTACCCACTCTTTCTTGTTTGTAAAAAACAGTTCCTTTGCTGTTCAGTTTTATGGCTATCGCGACGAACGGTGTGATTATGAGCGTTGGAATCGCAAAAATAATCGCCATCGCGATATCAAAGACGCGTTTTGTTTTTTCAAAGTTTTGTTTATACATTTCGCTGAGATTTTCAAGAAACCATTTTTCGCTTATGAGTGAAACGGGTATTTTCCCGGTAACAGACTCATAGAATTTATCAAAAGGAATGATGGTTTTTCCAGAGAGCGCCATTTGATAGAGTTCGCGAGTTATTTCCCTGTCTTCTTTTATTTCTTCGGGAATAACGATTATGTCGGCGAATTTAATGAAGTTTACGGGGTTGAATCCCAGCTGGGGACGGAGATAAAGATATTCTGAAAAGTTTCGTATTTCTTTTATTTCTTTGCCGAAAAAATAAATTTTTATTTTGGATCCTCTTACGGACGCATTAAAAAATAACATTCTCCACGCCCAGATAAATATGGATGCAATGGCGAGGTTAATGAAGAGGTTTGTTTTGGGGCTGATGCCGAAAACGGGGATGAAATAGAAGAAGATTACAGTCAAGGCTCCGACGGTCGCCATTGTTTTGAATATTTGATTTCTGAGGGCGGTGGCGGAGAGGAATTTTTCTATTTCATACAAGCCGGCAATATAGAAGATGAGCGTCCAGAGAAGGTAAATAAAAAGGAATGGCAACGCATGCGCCCGCCACAACTCTTTTGAGGGAAGCGAACCGTAGCGAAGCGTGAGCGCCACAAACAGACTGAAATAGAGCAAGGCGATGTCGCCGATAAAAAGTCCCGCTTTTCTTAATTTATTGCCAACCATTACGCCATTATGCTATCATAAAAAAACTATGCAGAAAAGCCTTAAGGTGCTGAAATATTTAATCGTGGGAGGCTTATTCACAATTCCTTTCATCCCTCTGATTGTTTCAAGTTCGTTGTTTTTTCCGTTCATAACCGGAAAAAATTTTTATTTCAGAATTTTGATAGAAATTATTTTCGGGCTTTGGGCTATTTTGGCGATTTATGATAAAAGATACAGACCGAAGATGTCTTGGATTCTCGGTTTCTTGATGGCTTTCATCGTTTCTCTCACTGTGTCGGCAATCTTTGGGAAGAACCCCTACCACAGTTTTTGGTCTAATTATGAAAGGATGGAAGGCTTGCTGACTTACTTCCACATCCTCGCCTATTTCATTGTTTTGGTTTCAGTATTCAGGGTGGAGAAGTTGTGGAAATGGTTTTTTAACATTTCTTTGGGCGTAAGCGCCATCATTGGCATTTATGGAGTCCTTCAGCTTGCCGGAAAATTGGCGATACATCAGGGCAGTGTTCGCCTTGATGCCACTCTCGGGAATGCTTCTTATCTCGCCATTTATATGGTCTTTAATATTTTTATAGCGCTTTTTTATCTCGCCCACGAGAAAGAATGGTATGCGTGGTTTTATGTTCCATTGATTCTTCTGCAGTTATTCGTTTTGTATCATACCGCCACTCGTGGCGCCATCTTGGGGATTTTGGGCGGCTTGCTGTTAATGGTAACGATTGTCGCTCTCTTTTCTCGGGAGAAAAAGGTTAAGATTGTTGCCCTTTCCGTAATTGCCGTTATTGTCCTCTCTTCGGGCGGGTTTTTAATGGCGAAAAATTCTTCTTTTATAAAAAACAGTCCCGTTTTAAAGCGTTTTGCTTCAATATCAATGAACGAAACAACTACCCAGTCTCGTTTCGTTATTTGGGGGATGGCATGGAACGGTTTTAAGGAAAGACCGATTCTCGGCTGGGGTCCGGAAAATTTCAATCTTGTTTTTGACAAATATTATCAACCTATTTTATATAAACAGGAACCGTGGTTTGACAGAGCGCATAATGTTTTTTTTGATCATTTAATTTCCGGAGGGCTCTTCGGACTTTTGAGTTATCTCGGACTTTTCTTTTCCGCCTTTTATTATTTGCTTTTCAAAAAGAAGGATTCAATCAGTGTTTTGGGTGAAAAAAGGTTTTTCACAGGTTACGGCGCGGCCATTTTGACAGGTCTCCTTGTCGCTTATTTTTTCAATAATCTTTTTGTTTTTGATAATTTGATAAGTCTCTTATTCTTTTTTGCCATCCTCGCTTATATTCATGTCAGGGTTACGCGTTCCGGAGATGAAGAGAACGAAAAGGAAGAGGCGGAAAATTCACCGGTCGTCAAAGTGGAAGAATCATACAAGAAACACGCTCTTGCTTCGCTTGTTCTTATCGCCACCATTTTTGGTGTTTACAGTTTGAATGTTCCGGCTCTTTTGGCATCCCGAGCTTTGCTGACATCTTTTGAGCAAGTCAACACGGGAAACGCGGAAGGAGCTTTTGCTGAATTCCAAAAGGCGATATCTTATAATTCATTCGGCTCTACGGAGGCGAGGGAACAGCTTATGGGTTTCACCGGCAAAGTCATTTCCCAGAAAAATATTCCCGAATCTTTCAAAAATAAGGTTTTTAATTATAGCGTTTCGCAAATGAAACAGCAGATTGAGTCCGCCCCGGGGAACTCCAGATATCTCGTTTTTCTCGGCTCTCTTTACAACAGGGTGGGGCAGTATGACAATGCTATAAAACTTCTTAAGAGGGCGGTTGAAATCAGCCCCAAGAGGCAAATGTTTTACTTTGAGTTGGTTACTTCCTACATCAATAAAGGGGATTTAAAGAAAGCGGTTGAAACGGCGAAGAAAGCTTTTGAAATGGAACCTTCTTTCGGAAGTGCTCGGCAAATATACGCCCTTACTTTGATTTATGACGGCAAAGCCGATTTGGCGGAAAAACTTATCAAGGAGGCATACGGTTCAAATGTTTTTCCGGACAAGAGATTTGTTAACGCCTATATCAAAATAAACAGAATGGACAGGGTGGCGGAAATCTGGAAAAAGTTAATTGAAAAGAATCCCAAAGAAATCCAATACAGGATGAGTTTGGCGGCGACTTACTTCAAGATAGGGGAGAAGAGCCAAGCCATTAAGGAGCTGGAAAAAGTAACCGAACTTAACCCACAATTAAAAACAAAAATGGAAGGATATATTAAAGAAATCCAATCCGGGAAGGTTCCCGAATAGAACCCTTTCTCGTTTTTTTCACCAAAATTAATTATTTTCGCGCGCCCGTTAGCGACGACACCGGACTTCGTCGCTAATTCAATATTGCCTGTCTCAGAAAAATGTTGCTCGCGCGCCCGTTAGGAGGAGGTCTTGATTAGTCAACACTCTCGCAATGCCCTTAAGGGGGTTGGTAATTAATGCCCAGCGCACTCTTTCCAGTGCGCGTTTTCTATGACATAATGAATTAAACTAATGGCATATAAAACAATATGAAATGCGAAGAAATGAAAACCGCGCTGGAAAGCATTGAAACTCTCAAAAAAGAGTTTGATTTTGGATTGGAGAAGGTGGGGGGAATGGAAGACTTACAAGAAGCGAAAAAGATTCTCGCGAGAGTGCAAGAATTGAAAGTGGAATTGGATGAGAAAAAAGGCATCCTTGAAGAAGCTCTGGGGGAAACGCTCTTCTTAAAATATACGGAGATAACTGACAACAATTGGAAAGGGATGAGAAGGAAATTGGATGAATATAGGAAAAAAAGAATATGGAACTCCTTTAGCATACAAGCCATGGAAATGAAAATCCTTGACCCGAGCTACGACCTTAAGCTGGGGTTGAAAGAGTGGAAAGGAATGGAAGGCGTGTTGGATAAATACAGAAAGAACGGAAATTGGCAATCCTTTAGCGCGCAAGCTATGCAAATGAAAATCCTTGACCCAAGTTACGACCTTAAACTGAAACCGGAAGAATGGGAGGGGATGGAAAATCAATTGGATGACTACAGGGAGAATAGGCAGCGGAATTCCTTTGGCGAGCAAGCAATGAGAATGAAAATCCTTGACCCAAGTTACGACCTTAAACTGAAACCGGAAGAATGGGAGGGGATGGAAAATCAATTGGATGACTACAGGGAGAATAGGAAGTGGAACTCCTTTAGCACGCTAGCCCTGAGAATGAAAATCCTTAATCCGGAATACAATCTCAATCTGGGTTTGGAAGAATGGAGAGGAATGGAAAGTGCGTTGGATAAGTATAGAAAAAACGGACAACGGGAAAATTTTACCGTATTAGCCATGCAAATGAAAATTCTCTCCTCCAGCCGCCTCGCCCGCGCGCTTGCCGAGGGGAGATTGGATGAGCTTAAATAATAGTATGGAAAATATGACAAAATGCGAAGAAATGAAAACCGCGCTGGAAAGCATTGAAACTCTCAAAAAAGAGTTTGATTTTGGATTGGAGAAGGTGGGGGGAATGGAAGACTTACAAGAAGCGAAAAAGATTCTCGCGAGAGTGCAAGAGTTGAAAGTGGAATTGGATGAGAAAAAGAAAATTTTGGAAGAAGCCTTGGGAATATTAGGAGAGGAACTTTTTCTAAAATACGCGAAAATGACGAATGAAGAATGGGAAGCAATGGAAAGTGAGTTGGATGAGTATAGAAAGAACGGATGGTGGGACATTTTTAGCACGCGAGCCATGAAAATGAAAATCATTAAACTGGACTACGACCTCAAACTGAAACCGGAAGAATGGAAAGGAATGGAAAGTGAACTGAATAAGCATAGGAAGAATGGACTATGGGGCGCCTTTAGCGCGCAAGCTATGCAAATGAAAATCCTTAACCCGAATTATGACCTCAAACTGAGCAAGGAAGACTGGAAAGAAATGGAAAGTTTATTGAATGAGTATAGAGAGGAAGGACTATGGGGCGCCTTTAGCGCGCAAGCTATGCAAATGAAAATCCTTGACCCGAATTATGACCTCAAACTGAGTAAGGAAGACTGGAAAGAAATGGAAAGTTTATTGAATGAGTATAGAAAGAACGGGCTATGGTACGACTTTGGCGAGCTAGCCATGAAAATAAAAGTTCTTGATTCTAACTACAATTTCAAATTTGGACAGAAAGAATGGAAAGGAATGGAGAGTAAACTGGATGAGTATATGAGAAAGGCGTGGCGGGACGACTTTAGTATGCTAGTTATGCAAATGAAAATTCTCTCCTCCAGCCGCCTCGCCCGCGCGCTTGCCGAGGGGAGATTGGATGAGCTTAAATAATAGTATGGAAAATATGACAAAATGCGAAGAAATGAAAACCGCGCTGGAAAGCATTGAAACTCTCAAAAAAGAGTTTGATTTTGGATTGGAGAAGGTGGGGGGAATGGAAGACTTACAAGAAGCGAAAAAGATTCTCGCGAGAGTGCAAGAATTGAGGGCGGAGTTGGATGAGAAAAAGAAAATCTTAGGAGAAGCTCTAAAACTCTCGGAAGAGGAACTTTTCTCAAAATACGCGGAAATAACGAATGAAGACTGGGAAACAATGGAGAATAAACTGGATGAGTATAGAAAAAACGGAGAATGGGGAGAATTTAGCTGGCTGGCCATGAAAATGAAAATCCTTAACCCAAACTATGATCTCAATTTGAAACTGGAAGACTGGAAAGGAATGGAAAGCAATCTGGATGAGTGCAGAAAGAATAGACAATGGGACTTCTTTAGTGCGTTAGCCATGGGAATGAAAGTCCTTGACCCAAATCGTGACCCTAAGTTGAGTTTGGAAAATTGGCAAGAAATGGAGATTATGTTGGATAAATATAAAGAACAAGGAAGAAAGAAAGGACAATGGGGTAACTTTATAACACAAGCCATGGAAATGAAAATCATTGATCCAAGTTACGACCCTAAACTTAGTAAGGAAGATTGGGAAGGAATGGAGCTTGAATTGAATGAGTATAGGGAGAGCGGATGGTGGGATCCCTTTGGCGCGCGAGCTATGGGAATGAAAATCCTTGACCCGAATTACAACATCAAGCTGGGGCCGAGAGAATGGGAAGGAATGGAGAGTAAACTGCATGAATGTAGAGAAAACAGATGGCGGGAAAATAATATATTATCTATATTAGCCATGCAAATGAAAATTCTCTCCTCCAGCCGCCTCGCCCGCGCGCTTGGCGAGGGAAAATTGAATGAGCTTAAATGATATGCAATCTAGGAACTAATAAATTGCCGGGATTCGTGTAAAATTCGGAATCCAATCTTTCTTTTTTAAAAGTGAAGCCAAAAGATGCACAAGATGAGATAACCGCCATTGAAGAAGCGAGGATAATCACCCTCAGAAAACAACACATCAGATGGGGAAAGATGA
>CAYWCU010000024.1:0-7154 GCA_964456855.1 uncultured Candidatus Saccharibacteria bacterium
TTCCCAGTCTTCCTCACCCAGCTTAAGGTCGTAGTTCGGGTTAAGGATTTTCATTCTCATGGCTAGCGCGCTGAAGAGGTCCCATTGTCCGTTCTCCCTGTACCCATCTAATACACTTTCCATTCCTTCCCAGTCTTCCTCACCCAGCTTAAGGTCGTAGTTCGGGTTAAGGATTTTCATTTCCATGGCTTGTCTGCTGAAGGCACTCCAATTTTCATCCTTCCTGTATTTATTCAGCTTACTCTCCATTCCTTTCCATTCTTCCTGTCCCAGTTTGAGGTCATAACTCGGGTCAAGGATTTTCATTTCCATGGCTAGTATGCTGAAGTAATACCATTGTCCGTTCTCCCTGTACCCATCTAATACACTTTCTATTCCTTTCCATTCTTCATCGCCCAACCTAAGGTCGTAGTTCGAGTTAAGGATTTTCATTTCCATGGCTGGTATGCTGAAGGTACTCCACATTCCTTTCTTCCTGTATTCATCCAGCTCATTCTCCATTCCTTCCCGGTCATCATTCGTCATCTCCGCGTATTTTAGAAAAAGTTCCTCTCCCAAGATTTCCAACGCTTCTCCTAACGCCCCTTCCAATTCTTTCTTTTTCTCATCCATTTCCACTTTCAATTCTCTCGCTCTCGCGAGAGCCTTTTTCGTCTCCGCAAGGTTTCCCGTTCCCATTCCCCCCACTTTCTCCAATTCAAAATCAAACTCTTTTTTGAGAGTTTCAATGCTTTCCAGCCCTGTTTTCAGTTCTTCGCATTTTGTCATGTTTTCCATATTGTTATTTAAACTCATCCAATCTCCCTTCGGAAAGCGCGCGGGCGAGGCGGGGGGAGGAAAGGATCTTCATTTCCATGGCTAGCCGGCTAAAGTCATACCATTGTCCGTTTTTTTTATACATATTGAGTGCGTTCTTCATTCCTTTCCATTCTTCTTTTCCCAGTTTGAGGTCATAATTCGGGTCAAGGATTTTCATTTCCATGGCTCGTGTGCTAAAGGCGTACCATTGTCCGTTCTCCCTGTACCCATCTAATACACTTTCCATTCCTTCCCAGTCTTCCAGTTTCAGTTTGAGGTCATAAGTTGGGTCAAGAATTTTCATTCTCCTGGCTTGTTTACTAAAGAGATTCCATAGCCCGTTCTTCCTATGCATATTCAGTTCACTTTCCATTCCTTTCCATTCTTCCAGTTTCAGTTTGAGGTCATAATTTGGGTTAAGGATTTTCATTCTCATGGCTAGCGTGCCAAAGAAGCCCCATTGCCCTTTCTTCCTATACTTATTCAATTCACTTTCCATTCCTTTCCATTCTTTCGCTCCCAGCTTAAGATCATAGCTCGGGTCAAGAATTTTCATTTGCATGGCTCGCTCGCTAAAAATGTACCACTCTCCGTTCTTTCTTAACTCGCTCTCCATTCCTTGCCAATCCTCATTCGTTATTTCCGCGTATTTCGAGAAAAAAGCGCGCCCCAAAAGTTCCGTTACTTCTTCCAGTTTCTCGTCCAATTCCGCTTTCAGTTCTTTCGCTCTCGCCAAAGCTTTTTTCCCTTGCGGTAAATTCTCCGTTCCTATCTCCCCCACTCTCTCCAATTCAAAATCAAACTCTTTTTTGAGAGTTTCAATGTTTTCCAACGCGGTTTTCAGTTCTTCGCATTTTGTCATTGTTTTATATGCCGTCAGTTTAATTCATTATGTCATAGAAAACGTGCTTTGAGAAGAAAATAATGCTGTCCATGGCAAGAATTTACCCTTGTTATGTCCAGGGACGCCTTGCTTACAGAGTAGCCATGGCGCGCCGTTTTTAATTGGGCATCAGTTAAATTCTGAACGCAACTCTTGTCAATTCATGGGAACGCGCAATCTTACTTGATTGCTGATTGAAACGTCGCGATAAGACCATTGTAGCGAAGCAAAAACTAGGGGTGGCAAGAGATCAATTTGCCACAAAAACAAAAAACGATTCGTGGCACTCGTGGCAACGGATACAAATGCTCCCCGAATACGATTACAAAGAAAAGCAGGAATATTTTCTCAAAAATCTTAAAGGGAAAAAAATTTAAAAGGCGTCAAAAAGAAAAAAGCTTGACGCTTCCAAGCTCGGACAGCTCGCGGCAAACTTAAGAGATATTTTCTTTTATCTTTGTCCTTATTTTTTCCAACACATCCTCAGGTGTCTTAAAATTGCGGTCGGTGCGGTAATTATGCCCCCATCGTTCATCTTTGAAGGTGACGCCGGAGAACTTTCTTTTTGATGAATAACGAGGAATGAAGTGTCCGTGCAAATGCCTCGTTTCGTTGCCCAGAAACGCATAATTGAACCAGTCCGGATTGAAAGATTTTTGGGAGGTTTCTTTCAGTTCTCTTAAAACAACAAATAATTCTTCCCGCTCATCGGGCGTGGCGTCCGCCAAATCCAAGGCGTCTTCCCTCTCGCACCACACGACACAGCGACCGAGATATCCTTGGTTTTCGTAGATATAAACGCCCCAGTGCTTATAACTTTTGATTTTATATTTTGAAAAATCACCCATGCTTCTTTATCGGCATTGAGAATTTTGGATTTACATTCCATTTTCCGCCTTTATACTTCGCCACGCAGTGTCCGCTCGTCGGGACGCCGTCCAAATCAAAAAAGGTGAGGTCAACGCGGAGACCGGGATTTTCCTCTTGTGAAGATCTTCCTCTTCTGTATAAGTATTCCGCATCTCTGTTTTCTTCGTGAATGACAATCTCCCACAAATACAAGCCGTCTTCATCCTCTTTTTTTCGCAATTCCTCATATTTTCTCCCCTCCGCCAATTCGTCAAAAACTTCTCTCACTTCCTCCAGTGTGGGAATGTGCTCGCGACCCTCTTCAAAAATGTCAGGTCTTTTTTCGCTCATATTTGAATTGTATCACGCCTGCCGATTAGAGCAAGAATTAATCCCCCCAGTTCCTGTCGCTTTATGGAAACTTTGCCACAATCGGAAATCGGCGCCCGGAACCAAAGGCGATGGGCGTGATTTTGACTCCCGGCGCCATTTGACGGCGTTTATATTCATTTCTATTCACCTTTGACAAAACCCATTTGACAACCTCTTCGTTAAAACCAAGGGCGACAATTTCACTCAAGCCTTTCCTTTTTTCTATGTACGCCCGAAGAATCCCGTCAAGAATGCCATAGGGCGGAAGGTAATCCTCGTCTTCCTGTCCGGGGCGGAGTTCAGCCGAGGGCGGTTTTTTAATGGTGTTCAAGGGGATGATTTCCAAGTCCCTGTTAATGTATTCAGCCAACTTGTAAACAACAGTTTTGTAAACATCCGAAATGACCGCGAATCCTCCGGCCGTGTCGCCGTAAAGGGTGCAAAAGCCGACGGAAATCTCGGACTTGTTCCCAGTGGCAAGCACGACATACCCCAGCGTGTTTGAAAGATACATAATATAATTTCCCCTGATGCGCGCCTGAATGTTTTCCTCCGCCACTCCCCCCAACGGAACACCAACGTCTTTAAAAGTTTTTTCGTATTGGGAAAAAACATCGGAGATAGGCATAACGCGAAACTCCATCCCGAGATTTTTGGCCAACGATTCGGCGTCATCAACACTGCCCTTGGACGAATATTTTGACGGCATACTCACGCCCACCACCCTGTCCGCCCCGAGAGCGTCAACGGCAATGGCCGCCGTGACGGCGGAATCAATGCCTCCGGAAAGAGCAACCAGCGCTTTAGGGAAATCGCTTTTGTTCACGTAGTCTTTTGTTCCGAGCGCGAGAGCGCGGTAAAGATTAGCGATACTGCCATCATCCGAAGGATAAGAAGTTTTCCTGCCCTTCTCAATATCAACTTCAGCGGTTTTTTCCGTAAATGTTCCAGAAAAACTGATGCACTCCCCTTCTTTATTGACGGCAAAACTTCTTCCGTCAAACACCAAATCGTCATTTCCGCCGACTTGGTTGGCGTAAACGATTGCACAACCGAGTTTCTTTGCGACACCTGAAACAAGACGAAAACGAATATCGCCTTTTCCCACGCTGTACGGCGAGCCATTGATGACAATTAGAACATCAATGGCTTCGGCGCTTAATTCCTCCACCGGGTCGCGCCTGTAAAGTTTTCCGTCGCGAGAACCGTCAAGACCGCCCCAAATATCCTCGCAAAGCAGGACGGCAAATCTTTTCCCTTTGTAATTAAATATCAATGGCTTCTCATTATTGGGCTCAAAATAGCGAGCTTCGTCAAAAACATCGTAGGTCGGCAAAAGGGTTTTTCTCCGAGTATGAATGATTCTTCCGTTTTGAATCACGGCCGCGCTATTGAAAAGAGCCTTGCCCTTGTTCTCATTCCTCTCAACAATTCCGACGACCAGCGCCGTTTCGCCAACCTGTTCGCGAAGAAGACCGAGATAATGGTCATGCTTTTTGAGATATTCATCCTGCAAAAGCATGTCTTTCGGGGGGTAGCCGAACAAGGCAAGTTCGGTTGCTACCACCATGTCAGCCCCGCGCGAACATGCCTCCCAATATTTTTCGGCGATTTTTTTCATATTTCCGGAAATGTCGCCTACTGTAAAATTTAATTGCAATGTCGTAATTTTCATAATGCATTTAAGGATTATTGCATCAGCCCTTTTTTCTTCTGCAATGCCCGATAAAAATCATGGCGGTCAAAAAAAGCGAACAATAATTTTACAGGGTGTCTTTTTACAATAATTTTCTCCCCGACATTCAAGGTCCCCAAGTCCCTGCCGTCCGCGATGACAAAAACATTTCCGGGCTTTTTGCTTTTTACCACCTCTATTTCAATCCGCGAATCCAAACCAAACACTATGGGTCTCGTGTTGAGACCCATAGGAGATATGGGTGACATTACAAAACAAGGAACACCGGGTTGGACAATGGGCCCCCCATTGGAAATATTATAGCCAGTTGACCCCGTCGGAGTGCTGATGGTAACCCCGTCCGCGATAAGCGCCTCATGGAGAATGTTTCCGTTCAAGCTGACCTTGAAAAAAGCGACTGACTTTGAATGCCTCAAATAGATATCATTGGCAATCGGTCCGTATTTTTTGCCCCTGTAATCAAGCTCAAGACCGACCCTTTTCTCGGTCTTGAATTTTTTGGCGACAATCCTCTCCAATATGCTTTCCCAGTCTGAAATACTGCCGGCGGTGAGAAAACCGACATCGCCGGCATTTATGATGAGTGAGGGTATGCCCCTGGGCGAAAACATCGCCACGTGATGAGCGGTGAAGCCGTCGCCACCCAGGCCGATAGCCAGGTCGGCTTTTTGGTTTTCAGGAACGACCTTATGCCCTCTTTCCCTGAGCCATTTGATTATTTTCTTTTTCGTCTCCCCCGCTTTCTTTTTCCCGGGATGAGCCGTGATGATAAAATTCATATTTTAAAAATCGCTCTACCGAGCTCGTTTACTTACCATTATCAACCAAAAACGAGCAGAACGCCAGCGCGCAAAAAAGGGCGGAAGGTGATTTTTCCCCTTCCGCCCGCAATTTCTAGTAAACGCAAGTTTCATCAAGTGTTACTTTGTGCCCGAAAATCTTTTTGAACTTTTCAATATCCTCGGGCTTTCCAATAGCCTTCGCAAGATTGTCGCTCAGTTTCACCGTTCCGTGACCATTAGCTTCCACAACTTTCACAACAAGGGAAAGCGGCTTCAAGCCGAGGTCGTTCGTAAGATTTGTCCCCCAGCCGAATACAAAATTAATCCGCCCCTTGAAATGAAGGGATATTTCCACTATTTTACCGATATCCAAACCGTCGCTGAACACCAGAACCTTTTCCTTCGGGTCAATACCGTGTTTTTTATAGAACTCAATCGCCTTTTTACCGAATTCCAGGGGATTTCCAGAATCATGCCTCAATCCCTTCCACTTTTTCGCCTGTTCCCCGGTCATATCCTTGAAAAAGAAATCCGAGCCGTACGTGTCGGTGAGAGCAATGGACAAATCAAACCCATACTCTTCCCACCAATCCCGCAAAACCTTGTTGTGCGAACTCTTGATGTCGTTATGGAAAATTCCAGAATACATCATGTCCATTTCGTGGGCGAATGTTCCAATCGGGGGCAAATCGCGCTTCATCGCCAGAAAAGTGTTTGAAGTTCCCAAAAGCTGTTCGGGGACTTCCTCAATCAATCTGTCAAGCACGCGTTCCTGCCAGTAAGCGCTGAAGCGGCGCCTCGTTCCAAATTCAATAATCTTTATCCATGGATACTTTTTGAGAATTTTTATTTTCTCGTCAAGTCGTTTGGCGCCCTCTTCAAAAACCGCCTCTTTCTCTTTTTCCGTCATTCCGGAAAGCAATGAGCGGTTGTACAATTCGCTCAATATACTCAAGCAAATCGTTTCCCAAAGCGTCGTTTCCAGCCACTTCCCTTTGAATCGGATTATGAAATCGCCTTCCCTTTTTTCAATGCTGTATTCCGGCAAAGCCAAATTCTTCAGGAAATCAATAAAGTTGGGTTTGAATATTTTAAGAGACTCCAGATACTCCGCTTCCTCGCCGGTAATTCCCTTTATTTCCCTGACATGATCCATTTCCGCCCTAAGCTCCTTTTCATCAACATGTTCCCCGATGCAAACACTCTTCGTCCTGTTTTTGAACGCAAAAACGCTTTGAATGTCTTTAAAACGCAAAAAAGCCAGTTGGGCCATGCTCAACTTGTAGTAATCAATGTCCAGCAAAGAACTGATAATCCATTTTTTTTCTGTTTTTTCCATTTAAAGCCTCCTATTTATTGTTACTTTTTAAAAAACTGTCTTTTAGAGAACCCTGGAAAATCGGGGGGGGTTCATCCCGATTGGGACTTCCAAGTACCCTTGTTATATATAACATAAAAAAATATTTTAACAAAGCTTGGCATGAATCCAGTTTTTTAATATACAAATAACCCGGCGAAAATCTCTAGGGCGAATAACGCGGCGCCGGAGTGCGCGCTTATTTGCATTTTTTGGCGGCTTTCTTTTCCAGCATTTCCTTCTTTATCGCAAGCCTCTTTTTGGTTTTTTTGGAGCGGGTTGTTTTCATCTTCCCCACCCCGGTTTCTCTTTTTGCCATAATATTAACACTATACACTATTAAACTGAAACAGGAAAGAACCCGCATCAAATCATCTAAAATGACACCGTAAGCCCATCGGTTAAATCATTTAAAAA
>CAYWCU010000025.1:0-6200 GCA_964456855.1 uncultured Candidatus Saccharibacteria bacterium
TTTTAAATGATTTAACCGATGGGCTTACGGTGTCATTTTAGATGATTTGATGCGCTACTCTTTTTAATTTTTTCTCTTGTGGTATATTAAATGTATGCCGATTTCAATAACGCAAGACGCGGTAAGAATATTTTTACTCCAATTTCTGGGTCTCGTATGGGATGAGCGTTTTTTTTGGTTGCCCGTCATTTTGGCATTGATATTTTGGAAGAGTTGGATGTATTACATACACGCGCGTTTTATTAAAGGTTTAAACTGGACCCTTTTTGAGATTAAACTTCCTCGCGAGATTCTCAAGACTCCCAAGGCTATGGAAGTTGTCATAAACGGACTAAACATTACAGGCGATGGAAACTTTTTGGAGAAATATTGGCAAGGCAAGCTGAGAGCGTGGTTCAGTCTGGAGATTGTCGGTATTAACGGGGAAATACATTTTTTCGTTTACTCCCAAAAATTTTTCAAGAATCTGGTTGAGGCGCAAATATACGCCCAATATCCGGCTGTGGAAATAATTGAGGTTGAGGATTATACTGAAATTTCTCTGCACGAATCTTTTGGTCGCGAGTGGGCGTCCTGGGGTACTGAATTTATACTTACGAAAGACGATGCTTACCCGATAAAAACATACATTGACTACGGTTTGGATGAAACTGCCACAAAGGAGGAGCAGAAGACCGACCCATTGACCGCTCTTTTGGAACTCATGGGGTCACTAAAGGAAGGTGAGCAAATTTGGTATCAAATTTTAATAAGAGCGACAAAAAACAAGGGTTGGAAGGATGAAGCAAAGGCGCTTGTTGACGGAATTATGAAACGCGACGAAGAACCGAAGGAAGGCGAGCCCAGGATGGGGGCGTTGATGCTTTCTCCAGGGGAAAGGGATGTGATACAGGCGATTGAACGCGATGTTTCAAAACTTGGCTATGATGTGGGTATACGGGCGGTCTACGTGGCGAAAAAAGACAAGTTTAACTCCATAAACAAGCCGGCTATCATAGGGATAATGAAGCAATATAATGACGCCAATCTTAATGGTTTTAGGCCGAGTAACGCCACGGGTCTTGATTATTTTTTTGTGGAAAAAAGGGAAGCTAAATTGAAAAAAGCCATGGTTGACGCTTTTCGTCAGCGTTCCTATTTTTATATGCCTTGTGAACGCAAGCCTTTTATTTTGAACACGGAAGAGTTAGCCACGATATATCATTTCCCCGGACAGGTTGCAGAAACTCCGACATTCGGCAGAATTGAAGCGAAAAAGAGCGAGCCCCCGGCAACACTGCCAATCTGATATGAATAAACAGAATGTCATAATTTTTTTCCTCTATTTGTTTTTAATTTCTTCTTTGATGTTTGCCAGGATGCTTTTTTCCACGCCCGGCAGTTTTTCCGAAAACTCGTTAATCAGCGTCAAAGAAGGTTCCTCTCTTTCAGAAATAGGGCTTCAACTAAAAGAAGACGGGATTATCAAGTCGGATACCCCGTTCGTTCTTCTGGTAAAGCTGTTTGGCTTGGAAAGATCAATCAAATCGGGCAACTATTTTTTTGAAAAATCAAATTCTCTTTTTGAAGTTATCAAAAGGCTCGTTACCGCCGATTTTGAGATTGAGCCTCAAAAAGTAACCATTCCCGAGGGGGCGACTTTATCGGGAATAGCTGACATTTTCAAGAGCGCAGATTTTAATGATTTCAATAAGGATGATTTTTTGGCGATGACCAAAGGGAAAGAAGGGTATCTTTTCCCGGACACATATTTCTTTCTTCCCAATGTTACCGCTCGCCAAGTAATGGAAAGAATGGAAAGAAATTTCAGAAAAAAAGTTGGAAGCATTGATAAGAATATTTTAGTAATGGCTTCCTTGATAGAAAGAGAAGTTCCCGACTCTAAAGACAGGAGGATTATTTCCGGAATTTTGTGGAAAAGGATAAGTGTCGGAATGCCGTTGCAGGTAGACGCCGTTTTCCCGTACATAAAAGGGGAAAAAGGAGGCAAGGTTACTTTTAACGACTTAAAGATAGGTTCTCCGTATAATACATATCTCAACAAGGGTTTGCCGCCAACCCCGATTGCCAATCCCGGTTTGGACGCGATTGACGCCGCCCGCCATCCGAAAGAATCACCCTACTGGTTTTATCTGTCCGGCAAAGACGGTAGCACTCATTTTTCCAAGACTTTCGCGGAGCACAAAAGAAACAGAATTAAATATTTAAGATGAGAAAAAAGAAGAAAACAAAGGTTTTTGTGGCGATGAGCGGGGGGGTGGACAGCTCCGTCGTGGCTTTGCTGCTCAAAAAAAAAGGCTATGATTTGGTTGGGTGTTTTATCAAGGGGTGGTATCCCCAAGGATTCGGCTGCGACTGGAAAAGGGACCGGCGGGACGCAATGAGGGTTTGCGCCAAGCTGGATATTCCCTTTATCACCGTTGACGCGGAAAAAGAGTACAAGCGGAAAGTTGTGGATTATATGATTCGCGAATACAAGGCGGGCAGGACGCCCAACCCTGATGTGATGTGCAACCGAAGCGTTAAATTCGGCGTGTTTTTAAAAAAAGTGCTGGAAATGGGCGCCGACTATATCGCCACGGGGCATTATGTTCGCCTCCGCCACAGTCGGCACTTAGGTGCAAGGCACCTAAGTGCACTTAGGTGCCTTGCACCTAAGTTGCTTCAAGCGCGCGATAAAAACAAAGACCAGTCGTATTTTTTGTGGGCGCTTACGCAGGAGCAACTGCGGTATTGTATGTTTCCGATCGGCAACTTGCTGAAGCCGGAGGTCAAAAAAATCGCCCGCGAAGCGGGACTGCACACGGCGGGAAAAGACGAAAGTATGGGCGTCTGTTTTATCGGCGAATTCAATATGGTTGATTTTTTGAAAAAATACATTAAGCCCAAAAAGGGAAAAGTGGTGACGGCGGACGGAAAAGTTATCGGCGAGCACGAGGGGGCGGTGTTTTATACGATAGGCCAACGCCACGGCTTCGGGGGTGGCGGGGGAATTCCTTATTACATTGTGGGAAAAGACATCAAGAAGAATTTGCTCATTGTGGCGGATAAAGTCCACGAAAATGAATTTTACAAAAAGGAGGTGGAGATTGAGAGCGTAAACTGGGTTTCCGGCAAACCACCCCACTTGGACACCGAGTGTCCAAGTGCACTTGGACACTCGGTGTCCAAGTTACTGAAAGCGCGCATCCGCTACCGCCAGCCACTTCAGTCCTGCAGAATTAACTATTCAAAAAACACCGGCCAAAATGGTGCTAATAAAATGCTATCGCTTAGTAATAGCACCATTTTGGTAAAATTTTCCAAGCCACAGCGCGCCGTTACTCCCGGTCAGTCGCTAGTTATCTATGATGGACAAACAATGCTGGGAGGCGGGATAATTATATGATAAAATAACTCTATGACAGCGATAGCAAAAAACGTTAAAATTTTTTGAAACAAAAAATGAGCACAAAACAACAAATTATTGTAGCACTTCAAGGCGCATCAGGCGTTGGTAAAACCGCTGTGGCGAGAAAGGTTTGCAGAAAATTGTCCGGAAAAACCGCGCGGGTTTCCATAGATGTCTTGAGCGATATGAGCCGTTTGAATACTACGTCGCAAAAAATATCAGATGAATATATAACAATGGCAAAAAAGACGGCGCTAAACTTGGTTAAATCTTATTTAAAAGAAGGATACAATGTAGTTTTGGAATTTGCTCCGCCGGTTCGCGATGATAAGGGAGTGACTGACAAATGGCTGGTCAGAGAATTAAAGAAAATCGGAGGGCGGGTTTTTTTGATACATGCTTCGTTGCCGGAGGTTTTTAAAAGGAATAAGTCGCGGAGAGGAGAATTCGGACAAGGAAACCTAAGTAAGAAATTAACAGAACGGATTTATGGACTTTACGAAGAATATATTGATAAAAATGATTACGAAGTGATAGATACGGAAAAAATTGGAGCTGGCAAAACAGCTAAAATTATTTTGGAAAAAATAGAGAGGGGGCGGTAGTTGCCACTCTTGCGCCCTTCTTATCTGTAGCTGAAAAAACCGGATGTTTAGTACTGTAATCAGTGATGACTTCAAGCGAGATTTGCGTAAAATCATTTTGCCATCCTCCGATAGATACAATCCAATCCCGACCAAATTGGGAATTCAATTCCCAATTTGCTGAAAGCGCGCATTCGCTACCGCCAGCCGCTTCAGTCCTGCAGAATTATCTTCCAAACTCAAAACCCAATCTCTCAAAAACCGTCCTTCCAAAAACTATTCACCAACACCAAAATGAAAATGGTGCTAATAATATGCTATCGTTGAAAAATAGCACCATTTTAGTGAGATTTTCCAATCCCCCAGCGCGCTGTCATCACCGCCACGGCGACCACGCAGTGAGTTGCTCGGAGAATTGAATTTGCGGGGTTTTCCACATCTCACTTTTCCTTAAAAAACGAATTTAGTGTATAATAAAGGCACCGGAAGAGAGCCCGCTGACTTAACGGCGAGGCTCTTTGCAGTTACGCTTTTTAAAAAAAGAAAATCAAAGAAAGATCGAAGAATGTTAAATTTAAATAATAAAAAAAATAGAAAGGACTCAAACACGCGAAAAGCGTTAAAGTTATTCTGTTATACGGTTGTGATAATCCTGTCCACGACTTTGGTTCTTGGATTTTTAATTTTGAACGGAGCATGGCAATCAGCCTTTGCCTCCGTCTTTGGCTTTACCCAAACTGACTGGTCCGGAGGGGCTTCAACAACCGCCTTGGCGGTTCACCCCGGAGACCAGTCCGGATGGACATATTACAATACAGCTTCTTCCAGTATTTCAGCGGGAACCGAATTGACCCTTATTTCTTCGGCAGGTTCTTCTCTCCAAACAACGGATACCGATTTCAATGCGGGAAGTTTTTCAACAGCCGCCGTTTCTCAGGCAGGGAATGACGCGAGCGTTATTCTCTCCGCCACTTCATCATCAGAAGTTTTGGCATTATGGAAAATGAACGAAGGATCGGGGGTAACATTATCGGATAGTGGTAACTATGGAAATAACGCGTCTATGATTAGTGACTATGGGAGTAACGCAGGGATTCTTGATAGCATGGATGACGTATCTGTATGGACACCGATTAACGCCACGCTTACCCAGAACACGACAATATATAAAGAGGGGACAGGTGCTATAAATATTATTAAATCAGATACATCGTTGAATAATATATATATTTACAAAAACCTTTCAATAAAAACAAATCTCACAAATAGGACTGTTAGTTATTGGTTCTATATAAAGGATTCTGCCACATTGGCAAAAATTGGAGCCTTGAAACTCCATCTCCGGTCAAACAGCTTAGGAGTTGGTAATCTTGATGGTTGGTGGAACATTTCTACTGTCAATCTTTCGCAAGGGTGGAATTTTGTAAGTATTGAGACAAATAAACCTGTTGATGGTGGCGCGCTTTTTATTAAAGATATTAGTCAAATACGTTTAGACATTGCCACTGTTAACATAACAGATACCTTCGCGGAGGGGGATATAGTGGCAGATTATTACCGATATAATATATGGACAGCTGGAAAATTCGGTTCAAGTATAAATTTTAATGGGACTAATGACAATGCCACCGCATCCGTAACCGACATGGCGGATTCAACTTTTACATATTCCTTATGGGAGAACACGAATGTGGCGATGGGAGGAACGCCTTTTGCGGAAGCTGTAAACTTAACCACAGGCTGTAGCACGACGAACGGGGTAATTTCCGGAAGGATTAATTCTCCGAATGCCGCTATTGAAATAGCCGCCGGAACAAACGGTGTAAGCGTGACCGAACACTCAGATAATCACGCTCCGATTGTCGCGTCATATCAAGCGACATTGTCGGGCTGGAATCACATAGCCCTCGTTTCATATTCGCCCACGGATATGAGACTCTTTGTGAACGGTGTCCAAAGGGATGTGGCATTGAATACGGCCTTTGTTAGAAAACTGAGAGTTAGCGATATTGGAAGGAAAATATCTTGCTTTCCGAAATTTTTCAATGGGTTAATAGACGACATCGGCATCTACAATCGCGCCCTGTCGCCTGCGGAAATTGTCAACATCTACAACAATGGAGTCGGAAGGGAACTGGTCGGATCATTCCAAACCCCGGGAACATTCACCTCCTCGGTGGCGGACCTTGGGCAGACAGCAGCTTTCACAACTTTAAACTATACCG
>CAYWCU010000026.1:0-5354 GCA_964456855.1 uncultured Candidatus Saccharibacteria bacterium
TGGGTTTATCAGAGCGAAAGTGCCATAAGTGGTGGACTAGTACATTTTCTTGACATCATTTTAAATTGGTATATACTTTAAATCAGTCCCGCAAGCGGGACTTATTTAATATAATACCGCAAGGATAAATATCAAAACTATGGATTTAAAAGCGATGCAATCGGCGCTCAGCCAACTTGAGGAGGAAAAAGGCGTCTCAAAAGAAAAAGTTGTTGAGGCGATTGAAATGGCCTTGGCGGCCGCCTATAAAAAGGATTTTGGCAAGAAAGGGCAGATTATTCGCGCCAAATTTGATATGGAAACCGGGGAAACGGAGTTCTCCCAGATTAAGATTGCCGTTGATGAGACGATGCTCAAACCTGAGGATGAAGAAGAAGACGCTGAAACAAAGGACGAAGAGCAAGAAGAAGGCGCCGTCCGCAAGGTTCGCTTTAATCCAGAGCATCACATAATGATTGAGGAGGCAAGGAAGATTAAAAAAGACATTCAACCGGGAGACGAACTTGTTTTTCCACTTGAAAATAAGAAAGATTACGGTCGCATAGCCGCCCAAACCGCCAAACAAGTCATCATTCAAAGGATAAGGGAAGCGGAGAGGGCTTCCGTGTATAAAGAATTCAAGAAGAAAGAAGGACAGATAATCAGCGGAATCGTTCAACGCGTTGACAACGGAAATGTTTTAGTGGATATGAACAGGGTAACAGCCATTCTTCCGAGAGAGGAGCAGATTCGCGGAGAGCGTTATCGTGTCGGCGAACGAGTGAAAGCGTTGCTCTTTTCCGTTGAGGATGCTCCTCGGGGTATCAATCTGCATCTTTCCCGTTCTCGCAGTGATTTTGTCGCCAAGTTATTTGAATTGGAGGTCCCAGAGATAGCCAACAGAATTGTGGAAATTAAAGAGATTGCCAGGGAGGCCGGCTCAAGGTCAAAAATAGCCGTCGCGTCCAACGAGGATGGAGTTGATCCGGTCGGTTCCTGCGTGGGACAAAAAGGGGTTAGAATAAACGCCATCATTATGGAACTTGGCGGAGAGAAGATAGATATTATAGAAGGGTCGGACGATTCGGAGAGATTTGTCGCCAACTCTCTGTCTCCTGCGAAGATTCTTGAAGTGGAAATCAACGAAAAAGAGAGGAACGCCGTGGTGACCGTTGATGAAGACCAATTATCTTTGGCGATAGGTAAAGGAGGACAAAATGTCAGATTGGCGGCGAAGCTCACCGGATGGAAGATAGACATTCGTTCCCGCGAGGGAGAGACCGTGGCGAGCGCCACTGAGGATGGAGATATGGATTCCGCCGAAGAAAATTCAGAGGAATAAAAATATAAAAAATTTTTTATGAATAAATTAAAAGAAAAATACAATAAAGAAGTAGTGCCGGGAATGAAAAAATTTCTTGGCGTTAAAAATGATATGGCCGTCCCAAAACTTATAAAAGTGGTTATATCAAGTGGCACAGGATCAACGAGCGACAACGCCAAGAAAGAACTGGTGGAAAAATCATTGAAGCTTATCAGCGGTCAAAAGCCCTATGGGAATCCTGCGAAAAAATCAATCGCCTCCTTTAAGTTGAGAGAAGGAATGGTAATCGGATATTCCGTCACACTAAGAGGAGAAAGGATGTATGACTTTTTGGAAAAATTTATCAATGTCGCTATTCCGAGAATCAGAGATTTCAGAGGGATTGAAACGAGTATTATTGATGAGGTCGGAAATTTAAGCATCGGGATTAGGGAACACATTGTTTTTCCTGAGGCAAGCAATCAAGACGTGAGAGAAGCGTTTGGTTTGGGAATTACGGTTGTAAGCGGAGCAAAGACAAAAAAGGAAGCTTTGGAGTTTTTTAAACTGTTAGGTTTTCCTTTTAAAAAGTAGCCTATTGTAAATTATTCTTTAATAAGGTAGTATATTTTCTTGAGATGGCAAAAAAATCAGTTATAGCGAGGGCGCTTAAAACGCCTAAATATAAATCAAGAGTCGTAAGGAGGTGTTTTCGCTGTGGACGCAAACACGGATATATCAGAGACTTTGACCTGTGCAGGATTTGTTTCAGAGAACTTGCCAATGAGGGTCTCATTCCCGGTATCAGGAAATCGTCATGGTAAATTTTAAATTGATGATTTAATTTTGAAATTATGGATATAATAAGTGATATGTTGACAATAATAAGAAACGCCCAAGCCGTTAAAAAAGAAACGGCGATTATTCCCTATTCAAAGTTTAAAATGAGCATTATGGAAATTCTTGCCAAGGAAGGAGTAATTAAAGAAGCGGTAAAGCGTGGGAGAAAGAACAGGAGAATTATAAGCGCCTCTTTGAAATATGATGAGAACGGGGATCCTGCGATAACGCACATAAAGAGAATATCAAAATCTTCCAAACGCGTTTATTTACCTTCCAATCAAATTTATTTTATTAAAAGAAGGGGTGGTTTCAGAATATTAACGACGCCCAAAGGGGTTTTGACCGATAAGGACGCGCGCAAACAAAAGGTCGGAGGAGAAGTAATATGCGAAATTTGGTAATTTAATCATTATGAGTAGAATAGGGAAAAAACCGATATCAATACCGAACGGCGTTGAAGTGAAAATAGAAAACGGAGAAGTTTCCGTCAAAGGACCGCTTGGAGAAATGAAGCGTTCTTTTAAGGACGGCATAGAGATTAAAATCAAAGAAAATTCGGTTATTTTGAATCCAAAAAGGAAATCCGGAGCGCTTGTCGCTTTATGGGGCACTTACGCCTCCCATATCGGAAATATGGTTGATGGGGTGGTGAAAGGTTTTGAAAAAAAATTGATTATGGAAGGGGTTGGTTTTAAGGTTCAGACGGAAGGAAACAAATTGGTTTTGAATTTAGGATTTTCCCACCCCGTTAAACTTGATATTCCCGAAGGCCTTAAGGTTTCCGTTGAAAAAAATATTATTTCAATTTCCGGAATAGACAAGGAAAAAGTCGGTCAGTTTACCGCCCAAGTAAGAGCGCTTAAAAAACCGGAGCCTTACAAAGGTAAGGGAATCAGATATGAAAATGAAGTTGTTCGGAGAAAAGCGGGAAAGAAAGCCGCAACCGCCGCGTAATAAAACAAGTCAACTTTTTGCATTATGAGTAATATATCTTCAAAATTTAAAAATCTCGCCAAACGCAAGAAAAAGATAAGGGCTAAAATTTTCGGATCCCAAGAGCGTCCGAGGCTCTCTGTCTTTAGGTCCAATAAGCATATTTTCTTGCAATTAATTAACGACGCCAAAGGGACAACCATTCTTTCATTTTCTGATTTAAAAATTGGAAAGAAAGAAAAAATAAGCAAAACCGAATCCGCCAAAATAGTCGGGAAAAAATTGGCTGAATTGGCAAAAGAAAAAAAGATTAAAGAAGTTGTTTTTGACAGGGGAGGGTATAAATATCACGGACGCGTGAAAGCGGTCGCGGAAGCCGTTAAAGAAGAGGGCTTAAAAATTTAATCAAGAATTAAAAATGAGAGGAAATAATAAAAAATTTAGCGCGAGAGGCCCCAGAGACGAATTTGACCACAAAATAATTGACATCCGGAGAACGGCGAGGGTTATTGCCGGCGGACGCCGATTCAGTTTCAGAGTGTCCGTGGCGGCCGGCGACAAAAAAGGACGCGTTGGAGTCGGTGTTGGAAAATCCGTTGATACTCCTTCGGCCATTGAGAAGGCTCTTAAAAGAGCAAAGAAAAACCTTGTGAAACCAATTTTGACAAAAGACTTTTCCATTCCTCACGACACGGAGGCGAAATTCGGCAGCGCGCACGTTCTCATTCGCCCGGTTCTTAAGGGTCACGGGCTTGTCGCCGGAAGTTCTGTCAGGGTGGTCCTTGAATTGGCGGGAATCAAGGGCGTTAATGCCAAGATTATTTCCAGGAGCAAAAACAAATTAAACAACGCTCGCGCCGCCATAAAAGCATTAGAAAAAATTAAAAAATAAAATAAAAAAATGCCAATTACAAAATCAGCAAAAAAAGCCTTGCGCCAGTCAATTAAAAAAAAGAAATCCAATCTTCTCAAAAAAGAAGAGATGAAGGATGTTGTTAAAAAAATAACCAAACTGAAAGAAAAGGGCGAAAAAGAGGAGGCGAAGAAACTCGTTTCTTCCGCTTATAAGGCCATTGATAAGGCTGCTAAAAAGGGAGTGATTAAGAAGAACACCGCTTCCAGAAAAAAATCTCGTTTAGTCAAATCGTTGGAAAAATAAAGGCAATCTTAATTTTTTCTCCAAAACTAAAAAACCGGCAATGAGTTATTGCCGGTTTTTTAGTTTTTTTCTGATTAAATCCACAAGAGAATTGAAATGGCGATAATCAGAGCGACGAAAGCCAAGACGGCATAACTCGCTTGTTTCTCGTTCTTTACCAGTCCTCCTGAATATTTGGTCACCATGTCAACAAGCTTTGAGCCTTTTGCGGGGTAGCGATTAGATAAGCCCGAAGTTATTTCCGTCTTTTCATCCTCAACCTCCTCAGAGGCGTCCCTAAGATCAACATTTTCCTTGTTCTCATTGTATTCCATATTTTTTTAATTAATTATAATCAACCTCTCTTAATTATATAATATTTCATTCCCTTTTTCCAAGAAAAAAGGGAATGAAAATCTTGGTGCCCTCAAGAGGAATCGAACCTCTATTTCAAACTCCGCAAGCTTGTGTCCTATCCGTTGAACGATGAGGGCTCTTTTTGTACTGACTGACTGAATTTAAAATTTCATAATCTCCATTATTGTTTGCGTAAGCGATTCCTCTATTTTTTCTTCATCCAGAAACTGTAAGAGGTAACCGCGTATTTTTTCCGGATCCTCGCTTCTCAGCATTATTTTCGTATAGGGCATAAATGTTTTTTTGGATTTGACGATGAGCTCCTTTTTTTGTGGCGGATCATAGTTTATCCAAAAAGATTCAAGATTTTCATACTCAAACATTCTGTCGCCAACTCGTATTCCTTTTGGGTCTATTTTAAATTTAACCGTAGCGGGCTTTTTCGCCCCGTAAAGGGAGATAGAGAAACCTCCAACCGTCGCCAATATTCCCCAAAGCATATTTTTAAAAAAGAAGGCGAGGATGATTAAGGTAATGGTGGCGATACCCACAATCCAAAACCAATCAGCCGTTTTTTCCCTATATTCAAATTCGGGAGCCTCCCATTCAATTGTTTCCAGTTTGTTTTTCATGCTAGTTTTAACCGCCACTTAAGCGCGCCGTCGATACACGAATTTTAGCACAGAATAGTGAACTTGTGCACCCTGGCCCCGAGTATACTAAACGAAATGGAACAAGGCAAGATATTGTACTAGTCCACCACTTATGGCACTTTCGCTCTGATAAACCCATTTCCTTCAC
>CAYWCU010000027.1:0-4167 GCA_964456855.1 uncultured Candidatus Saccharibacteria bacterium
TTTCCGTGATGCATTCAAGATAGTTTCGGTGTCATGGTTAAATGATTTGACACGCATTAAACGATTATATTTTTTATATAAGAAGATTGGTGGTTTCCGAAGTTCTAAAAAGGATACCGGACCAAGAGAAAGGCTTTGGTTTTGGCTTTTAAAAGAAAGATGCTTGAGGTTCTAATTTCAAAAAAATGCTGGGGGCTTGCTTATTCAGGGACTTATTGTTATTTAAACTCATTCAATTTCCCTTCGGAAAGGGCACGGGCGAGGCGGGGGGAGGAGAGGATTTTCATGTTCGTGGCTTGCTCGCTGAAAAAGTCCCATCGCCAGACCCTCCTAAGCTCATTTAAAATACTTTCCATTCCCTTCCATTCTCCTTTTCTCAGTTTAAGGTCATAACTTGGATCCAGGATTTTTATTTCCATGGCTTGTGTGCTAAGGACACCCCATCGCCCAGTCTTCCTATATTCATTCAATTGGTTTTCCATACCTTTCCAATCTTCCGGCCCCAGCTTGAGATTATAATTCGGATCAAGGATTTTCATTTTCATGGCCAGTTCGCTAAAGTAATACCACTGTCCACTCTTCCTATACTCATTCAGTTTATCTTCCATTCCTTTCCATTCTTTCGCTCCCAGCTTAAGATCATAAGTCGGGTCAAGGATTTTCATTCTCATGGCTAGCGCGCTAAAGCTGCCCCATTGCCCTTTTTTCTTGTATTCATTCAATTGGTTTTCCATTCCCTTCCAATCCTCACTCGTCATTTCCGCGTATTTTAGAAAAAATCCCTCTCCCAAGGCTTCCCAATACCCTTCCAATACTTCTTCCAATACTTCTTCCAAAATCCTCTTTTTCTCATCCATTTCTGCTTTAATTTCTTTCGCTCTCGCGAGTGCCTGTTTCGCTTCCGCAAAGTTTTCCGTTTCCACCGCCTTCTCCAATTCCAAATCAAACTCTTTTTTGAGAGCTTCAATGCTGTTCAACGCGGTTTTCATTTCTTCGCATTTCATATTGTTTTATATGCCATTAGTTTAATTCATTATGTCATAGAAAACGCGCGCTGGAAAGAGTGCGCTGGGGGCTATACTAAACGAAATGGAACAAGGCAAGATATAATTAAAAAATCACATACTAGTGACTATATTTTTTGCACCAACAGAAGGTTGGTCGTGCCGGACGCCCCGAAAGGAATGCCGGCGGCAATCACTATTTTGTCCCCCTTTTTTGCCATTTTGTTTCCAACTGCCATTTCCTTTGCCGTTTCTACCACTTCTTCCAGATTTTTAAAATCTTTTATAAAGCGCGGATAACACCCAAAACTCAAAGACAGACGTTCAAAAGTTTTTCTGTTCGGAGTAAGGGCGAGAATTGACCGCTTCGGCTTATATCTTGAAATCATTCTCGCGGTGAAACCGGACTCTGTCAACGCGACTATCGCCTTGGCATCCACATTGCGACAAATATTAGTTATTGAATAGCTTATTGAATCGGCAACCGATTTGGTAAAATGGTCTCCGCGATTCCGCGCGTCCCCATAATCAAAATTTTCTTCCGCGTAACGCGCCACTTTGCTCATTAACTCAACGGCATTCACAGCGTAGTCGCCGAGAGTGGTCTCTTCGGAAAGCATCACCGCGTCGGCTCCGTCAAAAACGGCATTGGCGACATCGCTCACTTCCGCTCTCGTGGGAACCGGGTTCTTAATCATTGATTCAAGCATTTGCGTGGCGGTGATTACCGGTTTGCCGGCAATGTTGCATTTTTTGATTATCATTTTCTGCAGAATCGGCACTCTTTCCGCGGAAACCTCAACCGCTAAGTCGCCCCTCGCCACCATTATTCCGTCCGCCACCCCGATAATTTCGTCAATATTGTCTATGGACTCTTTTGTTTCTATTTTGGCGATAATGTGAATGTCGGCGCCGGACTTTTTCAGTATTTTTCTCAAGCTTAAAATATCTTTTGCCGTCCGCACGAATGATATCGCCATAAAATCAACGTCGTTCTCAACGCCAAATTTAATGTCGCGCTTGTCCTTGGCGGTCAAAGCGGAAATCTTCAGATAAGCCCCAGGGATATTCACACCCCTCCTGCCTTTAATCTCCCCTCCGACTAGCACTTTGCAGTGAATATCGCCACCAGATATTTTTTCCACAATCAATTCAATTTTTCCGTCGTTGAGCATTATGATATCTCCTTTTTTTACTTCAGAAGGAAGGCTTTTATAGTTCACGAAAACTTTTCCGGCATCGCCGGCGCACTTTTTTACGGTTAAAATGAACGGATGGTCTTTTTTCAACGTAGCACTTCCCTCCTTAAAATCCCCTATTCTTATTTTAGGACCGGAAAGGTCCTGCAATATTCCTATGGGCCTGCCAAATTTTTTTGAAACGGCCCTTGCCAGTTTGATTCGGTTCAGATGCTCCGCGTAATCGCCGTGCGAGAAATTGAGCCGAACAACATTCATTCCCGCTTTGACCATTTTCTCAATGGTCTCTTTATTGTCAGTCGCTGGACCGATAGTGGCAACAATCTTTGTTTTTCTTAGCATAAATTATTATTGTGTTTTTATGTTATTAAAATTAGTAATCCTCCCCGTTCTTTACCTCGCGGCAAATTGGCAAAAGTCGCCGGCAAAAACAAAAAGTTTCTATATTCTAACTTATTAAAAAATCTTCCGCAATATTAGATAAAATTACCCAAAGCAGTGTAGCTTGGCTTTCGTATAACTGGGTTGCATCCCTATAGGATGGCGGGAAATAAAAAAGTTAACAATATCTTCCTTGTAGTGTCCGATGAGGCGGTTTTTTTTGCGTCCACCGACAACGGTTGTCGGTGGAGTAAAGTTGAAGCTGGAGGCGATAGATATATAAAAATAACAAAACAACCGAAACCCGGTTTCGGTGGATTTGATGGGGGGTAAAAGCCAAAAACCGCCGATAGGGCGGTTTTTTAAAAGGGCTCAGGATTTGATGATACTAATTCAACTTACAACAGTTAATCTCAGTTCTCTCAGGCTCTCCTTGTAGAGTAAAAACCCCTATGCCTATCATTACCTCATTCATAGAGCACTCAGCAGTGCTTCCATTAGGCAAACTGGTAGTATCATATTCGGGTAATATAACCCATCTGCATGTTCCCCTGTATAAACCTTCAGCTGTTCTTATTTTCCCACTCACTCTAATATTCCCGCTCACATCTAGCACCGATTGCGGATTTGTCGTGCCGATACCAACTTTTCCGTTCGCGGTTATTTTCACCTTATTCTTACTCCCTGTCCATTCACTGTTCACCTGCCTGTTAAAATTCAAACTTCCGTCACTCGGGTCAACATAGATTGACCAACCGAGCTGGTCTTGCGTTTTGAGTCCTATGACTGGAAGACTTCCATAGATTTGGATTTGCCTCTGCGGATTATCCGTGCCAATACCTACCTTTCCACCATTCACGGCGAGATAAGTGTCGGAATCAGTCTGGAAGAGACCTTTGATTCCCATGGATCCCGTTTTGTATTGCGTTGAATTTCCAATGTTCACCGGAGCGGGGACGTTGGCGCCCGGAGGAGGAGCCGTTGGAGCGCTCCACGCCATAACGTAGCCTATACTCAAACCGATAACGAGGGCGAGAACGATTGTTTTTAAGGGCCGGATTATGTTTTTCATTTTATTTATTGTTTTTTAATTATTATTGCGATTGCGACCTTAATTTTTTTAATTCCTCTTTTTGTTTTTCAATTTCTTCTTTTGTGAGGGGTTTCGCCTCTTGCCTCATTTTTTCAAGCTCCGTTTTCTGTTTTTGCAGTTCCTCGGCCGTCAGCGGTTCGCTCTTGGCGCGCAATATCTTCAACTCATCTTTTTGTTTCTGGATTTCCATTTGGCGCGCCTCCTCGGCTCTTTTCTTGTTCCACTCCTTCTTCCATGAGAAAAAGGCGAATGAACCGCCGACAATAACAGCCAACAAGACCAGTAAAGCGATTAGTTTTTTTATCTTCTGATCCATTGCCTTTATTATATAAGATATTTCTTCCTGTTCATAGCGCCATTGCCAGCGGTGTGGATAACTTTTTGTGTTCCGACACTAATCCACCGACAACGGTTGTCGGTTTAGGGGTAAAAAAAATGCACAAGTTCACTAACATATGGCACTCTTCTAAAAAGAAGAGAAATGAGACAA
>CAYWCU010000028.1:0-4099 GCA_964456855.1 uncultured Candidatus Saccharibacteria bacterium
ACGCTAGCCCTAAAGCTATTTCGGAGAGAACCAGCTATTACCAGGTTCGACTAGCTTTTCACTCCATACCACAGGTCATCCGATGATATTGCACCATCAACCGGTTCGGGCCTCCATTCCGCCTTCGCGGAACTTCACCCTGCCCATGGCAAGTTCACCTGGCTTCGGGTCTTATGCATAATACTATTGTTAGCGCTTTTAACACTCGGTTTCCCTGTAACTTCGTCCTATTAAGGACTTAGCTGAGCAATATGCATAAACTCGTTGGCTCATTCTTCAATAGGCACGCCGTGGTCTCGCTAAAAGCGGGACTCCGACTCCTTGTAAACATATGGTTTCAGGTTCTATTTCACTCCCCTCACCGGGGTTCTTTTCACCTTTCCCTCGCGGTACTCGTTCACTATCGATCTTGTTGGGTATTTAGCCTTGGGAGTTAGTTCTCCCTGCTTCACCCGAGGCATTCATTCCTCGAACTACTCAAGATTAATGATAAGAAAGACAACTTATTTTCATTTACGGGGCTATTACCCTCTATGGCTCCGCTTTCCAGCAAGATTCAATTAATAAGATGTTTTGTAACTTTCTTGGAATAAACCACATCATTATCTTACAACCCCCCATACAGCTATCAGCTCTCGGCTGTCAGCTATCAGAAAATCCTGAAGACTGAAAGCTGAAGACTGAAAGCTGTACGAGGTTTGGGCTGTTCCCTTTTCGCTCGCCGCTACTAAGAGAATAAAAGTTTTTTTCTTTTCCTCCGCTTACTGAGATGTTTCACTTCAGCGGGTTCCCGTCCCGATTGCTCGGGACGCTGCGGGTTTTCCCACAGCAGGTTTCCCCATTCGGAAATCTCCGGATCAAAGGTTGCTAGGCACCTCCCCGAAGCTTATCGCAGCCACGCCACGTCCTTCATCGGCCTCAACAAGTCATAGGCATCCACCATACGCTCTTAAATTTCCTATTAGGAAATTTATATACTTTAACATTTGTTCTTTTTGTTTTTTGTTTAATGCTTTACCCCGACAAGAAAAGAAACAAAGTTCCGGTCCCGCCGGGATATACCTGCTAAATTGTCAAAGTTCTTTCGTCCGGGAAAAACTCGGTTTCTGCCACACATGGCGATTAAAAAACCGCTTTTAAGCGGATGACCATCTCAAGAACACGAAGGTTTTGGATCATCTCTTCCGCTTAAAAATTGTTTTATTTAAACCTCTTCTCATATCGTATTCAAAGTATATACCCCCGGCAAAAACAAGTCAAGCCAGAACCCGAGTTCAACAATTAATTGCAACAGCTTGTGATAAAATACAGGTATTATGAAAAAAGATTCATTCCTTTTACATTTCAAATCTAACGCAAAAACCAGTTACTTATAGCCACTGCCACACCGCGAGATCAAAATAACGATAGCAAAACCCGCCGTTAAATGACGGCGGGTTTCAACGCTAAAAACAAAGAATAAAAGACTTATTCTTTGTGATTGGTGGCTATATCTTTCCTCAATTTTTCAAGGTAACGCGCAGCCGCCTCTTTTCCTCCCAAACCGAACGCCAAACCGCCGCCGATGGAAAGCATCGCGACAAATCCGGTAAACAATGTCTGGGCAAAAACTCCAGCAACTCCGAGTTGATAAAGCGCGGCAAGGATTGCGAAAATCCAAATTGACCATTTGGTAACCCCCCCCAGAAAAGCCGCGGAGGGAACATCGGCCGCTCGCGCTGAACCGACAACAACTCTTTTTGTCGTGTCGGCTATAAAAGCGGCGACAACCAAAATCAAAGCGGCAACAATCACATTGGGCAGATAAAGCAAGACAACATCCCTCAAAAAGGAATTAACCTGAGTTAACCCGAGAACATCTATGGAAGCGACCAAAAAGACGATTATAAAAAACCATCTTACAAGTCCTCCTATAAAAGCTCCCGCGTCAAGACGAAAACCTGCTTTTGAAAGTGTTTCTTCCGCTCCCAACGCTTGAAGGGCGCGATCAACTTTGAAAGCGCGCACAATCTGAGCGACAACCCTGCCCAAGGCAACGGCAATCACCCAACCCACGATGAATATGACCAGGGCAATTATGAGCTGAGGAAGAAATCCTATCACCCCTTCCCATAACTGCTGGAACGACGCAATTAACACCTGACTCCAAGTTTGAACCATAATATTTTAAGTTTATTACACATGATAAAAATGCAATTCGACCACCCTTGCAATAATGAAAGGCTTGTTTATATTATATCAAATATTCATTTTATTTAGAATTTTCTCGTGTGGATAATCAAGCACATCGTGGACGAATCTGTCATACATTCCCAGACGATAGGAAAACTCTTTTGAATTGAAAACGGCATAAACAAGTTCTTTGCCTATTTCCGCCTCTATGTTTTTAAGAGATCGCTCCAAAGCTCCTTTTTTAATCGCGTCGCCAACCAGCAAGATATCAACTCGGCTGCCGGTTGATTGGATAAAGATTCCGGAAAGGATAATGAGTTTCATTTTTCCCGCCTTTTTGAAAGTCTTAATCATTTTTTCTCTGTCAACCGGAGCTGAATTGAGAACAAGGTTTTTAAGGGCAGTAAGAAAAACAAAAGATTCGTCCAGAACCCATCCCTGCACTTTTTTCTTGTTGTTTTTTATTTCTCCGTTTTTCAGTTTTATTAAATCGCCGACGATTTCTTTCTCTTGCTTAATAAAACCGATTTTATTCAAAAGAGAAATCTCCCGCCGAGCAAGGTTTGGAACAACCTTGCACCTGCGGGAGATTTCTCTTGAAATGAACAGGGTGTCGGGGTTCAGCAAGAAAAGACGGATGATTTTGATTCTCGCCGCCGAACCGAATAATTTTTCCAACAATCCTGTTTGCATTTGCACATTATATCACATTTTCAACGCCGAAAAAAGCGACGACGAAAATGTTATTTAAGTTCAACAACGGCTCCAGCCTCCTCCAACTTGGCTTTCAATTCTTCGGCTCCTTTTTTGTCAACACCTTCTTTGACGATAATAGGAGCTTTATCCGCCAAATCTTTCGCTTCTTTAAGCCCGAGACTGAGTGAATCCCTTAAAGCCTTGATAACCTGAATTTTTTGTTCTCCGGCGTTTTTCAATTCAACATTGAATGATGTTTTTTCTTCCGCCGCTTCCTCTCCTCCTGCTCCTCCGGCAACCGGAGCCGCGACCGCGACCGCCTGAGCTGAAACTCCAAATTTTTCCTCAAGAACCTTCACGAGTTCGGAAAGGTCAAGGACGGACATTTTTTCCACTTTTTCCACTATGTCCTTAAACTTTTCCGGAACTTCAACATTTTTTTCCTCTTTTTTTATTTCGTCTGTCATATTTTTTATTGGTTCCCGGTTTTCAAACGGATTGAAAACCGGGAATGCCTGATTGAAAAATTAATTTTAATTACGACCTTGAATTTTTAATTTCATTTAAAACCCCGACGAAGTTCCGAGTAACGCCGTTCAGCGTTCCCACAAGCCCTTGAATCGGTGAATTTATGACATTGACAAGCTGTCCAAGCAAAACCTCGCGAGGCGGTATATTGGCAAGCATTATGACAGCTTCCTTGCCGACAATCTTATTTTCAAATACCCCGCCCAGCAATTTTATGCTGTTTTTCTTGGCGAAATTCTTTAACTCTTTGGCGCACGCCGCCGGATCTCCCTCGGAAAATGCCGCCGCAACCTCTCCCTCAAGTTCGGGAATCTCACCCTCAAGACCGAAACTTTCCAGCGCTAACCGGAGCAGTGTCTTCTTGGCAATTATATAACCGGCACCCGTATTTCTGAGAATGTTTCTCAGCTTGGTCGTGGCGGTGACATTCAAGCCGTGAAAGTTGACGAAAATAATAACTTTCGCCGTCTTCATATTTTCTTGAAGATTCTTCAGTATTTCCTCTTTTTTTTGTTTTGTGATAGCCATAATAATAAAAAAGCGGCCTGAAGCCGCAAAACGCAAAATTGCATTTGCCTAAACAGGTCTTATTGGAACGCCTGTCGTCTGTGGCTTATGTTTTAAGTATATTCTTTTTCATTATTATGTCAACCCGCTGTACTAGTCCACCACTTATGGCACTTTCGCTCTGATAAACCCATTT
>CAYWCU010000029.1:0-3506 GCA_964456855.1 uncultured Candidatus Saccharibacteria bacterium
TGAAGGAAATGGGTTTATCAGAGCGAAAGTGCCATAAGTGGTGGACTAGTACACACGCTTTCATTAATCCCGAATCTGATGTAAAATAACCAATAGGAAATAATTATTATCAATTTTAACAATAACGCAAAATATATGAAAAAATCTTTTTTTGAAAAATTGACGGGCAGTTCTCGGGCCGAGCAAATTGAGGAACCTTACGAAAAATCCCTTGAGGAAAATGATGATTGGATGGAAAAAAATAATGAAGAGGGGCAGTTGACGGTGGATGTCTATCAGACAAACGATGATATAATCATCAAAGCCATCGTTGCCGGGGTTAAACCTGATGACTTGGATGTTTCAATAACGCAAGAAATGATAACAATACGCGGACGCAGAGAAGAAAGCCACAGAGTGGAAAGAGAAAATTATTTTTACCAAGAGCTTTACTGGGGATCATTTTCCCGCTCAATCCTCTTGCCACAGGAAATAAATCCTGACGAAGCGGAGGCGAGCCTAAAAGACGGAATCTTAACCATCCGCCTTCCAAAACGGGACAAGGAGCGAATACAGAAACTGAGGATAAAAAACGGCTAAAGAGAAAACGGCCGGAGGTAACTCGTGGCCGTTTTTAGTTTTAAGTTCTTTATTTTTCTCCTTGATTTAATCTCTCAACCAAATCATGGACGGTTGCCTCTATTGGCTACGCGTACACTTACATAGCTGTTGTCGTCATTTTCTTAGTAAATGCATGGTAAATGCACGGTGAAACAATAAAGACCCTGAACGCGTTCAGGGTCTTTTACTTTTATTTGAAAAAGAAATAGATGGCGGTGGCCATCAAAATGAAGCCCGCCACCTTATTCGGGTTTATGGATTCCCCGAAGAAAATCACGCTCCCGACAACGGTCACAAAAATAGAAATCAAAACCATTGCCGGAACATATATAGAGAGATTAAGCTCTGGGTTGCTGATTATCTGGCTGTATGCCAGAAAACTAACCCCGTTCACAACTCCGGCAAGCAACCCGATTACTATTGCCCTGCCGGAAATCTCCCCATAATTGATGGGTATAAACTTAGCGCCGATTACTATTGGGAACAAAGTTCCCAAGGCGATTAAAAGCGCCGTCGCGATGGAACTTAGCCCGGCGTAACGGGCCAGAAGTGGCAATATTCCAAACCCTATGGCTGTTACCAAAATAAAAATAATCGCCATTCCAAACCTCCTTTTTTCTTTTTTATTTTAAGCATTATTGATTATTGACAAAGACCTGTTTCCAATACCAAATTAGCAAATCCCCGCCAGATTTGCAATCATTTTTTAAGCAAAAAAATGGGGATGCGCTAAAAAACCAAATGCGCAAGATTGTCGTATTCCATCGCCAACAAGGCAAGCATGGAATTGTCTGGCACCTTCAGGTTGTCCGTTTGGGACATGTTGAACAGCCCAGAATTTTCATCATAAAGATACTTCTCCATGCCCGTTTGCAGTTTTCTTAACTGTTCCGCGCGACCGAGCATTCCCAAGGCGATACCGCAAAGGCCGTTTTTATAAGTTGATTTAACATTTATGACATTGCCGTTTTCCATGCTTCTGTTGAACAGCCCCGTGGAAGAGTCATATAAATCGCTTTTCAGAAGATTATCCATAAGTTCTCCGGATTTTTCATTTTCCCCGAGTAAGGAATGCGCGATTATCGCCAAAGCCTGATCGTCAGCAAAAATATACCTGCTTCCTCCTCCGATATGAACGGTGTCATCCCTGTATTTTAACGCTCCACGCTCACGGTCGTGCGAAGAAAACATTTTCAAAACGCTATCCATGTTAAGGTTAGTCAGATTGCCAATTAATTCTTTCGCGTCTTTTATTCTTCCCAGTTTCAAAAGAACGATTGCAATCCATAAATTTGTCTGTGTGATGATTAGAGAGTTTATTTTGCCATTATTATATTCCCTAAAAAACAACTTCTTTCTCTCGCTAAACAACGGGCTATTGAACATTGCGTCAATGGTTTCATTCGCGTTCTCTTTTTTTCCCGTGGCATAAAAAGCCAGTGCCATCAGCGCGTTTTTACAAGCGTTAAAATTGGAATTTGTTATTTCTCCCTCAGTGCTTATTTCCCTGTAAAATAATTTGCGTTTTGAGTCATATAGGCCACTTTTTAATACGAAAGAAATGTTGTTTGAGGCTTCTTCCATGTGCCCGAGTTCCGCCAATCCGATGTTTACCAACGCGTTTATGTGCGGACACAGCGAAGCGTCTTGCGCGCTCGTTTTATACAAACCGCCAATGGCATAATTTTCTCTGAGGGCTTGGAGTGTTTGCTCCGTGATTTTTTTCATTGTCTTTAGCGCTTCGGAATGTTTACTTCGGGGAAAGGAGAAAAAATGTCTTGTTTGTGATTGACAAGATCTATACGCCTTAAAATAGTTTCGTACACTTTTTCCGAAATGCCGTATTCTTTGAACTTTTTATAAATATCTTGAGTTTTCTCCGTTTCATACAAATACAGAACCATATCCAACGCATCGTATGGAATTCCTTCAAATTCCGGCAATTCGCCACAGCCACTGCAAATTCTGCTTGCGTCGGACGCGACCGTATCTATAATCCTTTTTGGCAAACCGAGATGCATTGCCAATTCTTTTACTTGCGACTTCAGCAAACCTCCTATCGCGCAAAAATCACCGAACAGGGACCCTTTCGGATACCAACCCGTTAATCTTTCGGTGCCGTTTATTGTTCCCAAATAAATCCTGTCCTCCAAATCTGAAAAGGTCCTGATGATAAAATCAGTAATTCTGGCATCAAGAGATGATACTTTCTGCACATCGGCAAGATCCAGTTTTGTTTCCAGTAAGGCCTGTTTTCTTATTTCCTCAGAATTGATCTCTGTTCTTTCCAGTCCGCTGTCTACGGCATACTTCCTTGAAAGTTCCAAATCCTCAAGCGGATAGCGGGAGTTCTTGATAATCAACACTTTTACTTTTTTCGGTCCTTTCGTTTTTATCGCCAAATCGCACGTTATTGTGGAATCAATTCCGCCACTGAGCCCGATAATCACCGGTTTGTCGCCGGTTTTTTCGCGAATAAAAGAAATAAGACTATGTTGGATTTTAACATAGTCCATTCTTTGAAAAATGTCTTTTGCTTCATTCATATTTTTTTTATTGTATCACAGAATTGCGAAAAAAAATATATTCGTTTGCCAGGCTCGGCCGTCTCTCGCTGCACTTGCGACTTTATTTTATTCATAAAATAAGAAGTGCCCTTGTGGTAATTCCCCACGCAAGCAAAGCAGTTTGCTTGCTGTGGGTCCCCAACTTTTCGCTTTGCTCAAATTTGTGGACCCACGGGGAATCGGGGTCAACTCACATCAATATTTTTGTTCGCTGTGCTCCAAAAATATTGTGTGGTTCCTCCCCGGCCTCGCGGTCGCCTGTGGCGACATCGCTGCGGCTTTCGATTCCCCACGCAAGCAAAGCAGTTTGCTTGCTGTGGGTCCCCAACTTTTCGCTTT
>CAYWCU010000029.1:3606-3786 GCA_964456855.1 uncultured Candidatus Saccharibacteria bacterium
GCTCAAATTTGTGGACCCACGGGGAATCGAACCCCGAACTCATCCATGCCATGGATGTGTGTTGCCACTATACCATGGGCCCATGCCCTTTTATTAAATTATAAATCACTTTTATTTTCAAGCCCTTGTACTAGTCCACCACTTATGGCACTTTCGCTCTGATAAACCCATTTCCTTCAC
>CAYWCU010000030.1:0-1871 GCA_964456855.1 uncultured Candidatus Saccharibacteria bacterium
GACCGATGTATTTTGAGATACATTGTTCGGGGGAAAACGCCGGGAAAATTTACAACGAATCAATGGAAGGAGATGGTTGTTCCGCAGCCGGTTTTTTAAAAAAGTCCGATAGGGGGGCATTATTTATGGTAATGAATAACGATTATAAGCAGCGCGATCCGATAGCTTTCACACAAACCATTCCCCACGAAAGACAACACGCAGGGCACAATATTTGCGAGCCCAGGATGCCGTCCAAAAAGAAAATCAAAGAATCTGTTCGCAAACAAATTGACCGAAGCACCCCTGGCTTTCCAGGAAGGCGAATCCTTGATGGTATTTTTGGGGTTGAAAAAGATTACGAACTCCTTCTGTTCAATAATCTCACAAAAACCAACGAGCGCCAAGAAAAAGAAATCTTTTTCAGGGAGTTTGCGCGTCTCAAAAGAGAAGACGCTCTTGAGGCTGTCAAAGATGAGATATTCGCCAAATTCAAAGGTGGGGAGATATTGTATGAATCGGAAATTTGGGACGCTTATTTCGGTATTGGCAGGCATTATGATTATCTTGGAATGGTAAGAATTTTGCCCATATTGATTGACGCTGGTTTGTTAGAAAAAGAAGCCCAAAAAATATTGATTGACGAATACCGAAAAATACTTGAAAACGCGGTTAGAACTTTTAACCTTATGCTGGAAAGCGGATACCGAACGGAAGAGATAATCGCAATGCTGACGGACAAACATTTGCAGGATTGGCCCAAGACTGCAAAAAGACTTCTAAAAAAAAAGGGAAAAGAGAAAGAAAAGAACAGTTGAAATTAAAATGTTCAAACGCTTTTCACAAAAAAACACATTTTATTGTTTCACTCCGGAAGTGATGCTGGCAACCTTTATCATTGAAATTGTTCTGGCCACATATGTTTTTATTCGGCGCAGAAGCACATTTTTCGGGAGATTGTCCACGATCCTTCTGTTGTTACTTGGGATTTTTCAATTTGCCGAATATCAGATATGCGGAGGTCTGGACAGCGTGTTGTGGGCGAAAATCGGCGTAATTGCCATTAGCCTTCTGCCGATAATCGGTCTGCATCTTATTTTGAAGATTGGAGGCTCAACGCGCGTTATGAAGTGGCTCTACGCTTTTGGAGGGGTGATGATTTTGTATATTATACTTTCCCCCATAGTGATAACCGGAGCGACCTGCGGAGGGAATTATGTCATTTTTAAAGGAGGAAGCGTCCTTTATTGGCTTTTCTCCGTGTATTATTTCTCCTTCTTATTCTTTGGCATAGGGCAGGCTTATCGCCAAGCGACTCGTTTGAAAGAGAACAAGGAGGAAAAAGAGGCGCTCTACTGGATGATAATCGGTTATTTGTCATTTATACTGCCGCTGGCGATAGTGCTCGCGCTATATGAATATACACTGGTGGGAGTAACTTCAATTATGTGCGGGTTTGCCGTTATTTTTGCGCTAATTCTCGCCATCAGGGTTGTTCCTTTGTATCATCGCGGAATTAAAAAAGCTTCCCAGGCGATTGACGGGGAAAATGGGGAAGATGTTTCTTAGTCAATTACAATAGTCGCGACCGGGAAATAAAACTTGCAATAACCGCTTGCAGGAGTTAGGATAACCGGTAGAGAAGAGCCGATTCGGCTAATCATTGTTTTTTAAAATATCGCCCTTAAGCGGGTGAAGGAGGATAAAAAAATGTATGACGAAGCGAGAAGGAATCAGATAATGGAGATTGACAAGGAAATCTCCATGCTTCAAAAAAAGAAAAGGGAGTACGAAGGAATGCTAAAGGAAACTTGCGACCATGACTGCGTTCTTGAATTTGAGAACGAGTATGGTGCGACAAGGATATGCGTGGTCTGTCTTTCTGCAGATCA
>CAYWCU010000030.1:1971-3740 GCA_964456855.1 uncultured Candidatus Saccharibacteria bacterium
TTTTTCTTTTCTTGGTCAGAATTCCCATGGATATCAGTATGATTCCTAACGCCCCGACAATTTTAAACATATTCATTATTTAAATAATAAGGCAAAAAACACCGCTTTCAAGCAAAAACATTACTGTCGGAAAATTTTGGTTCCGACCGATATTCCTTCCAAAACCCTTTTCAACTGTTCCGGCTTCCGCCCGTTGATTACGTGAGTGGTTATTCCGGTTTTGACCGCCAAGTCGCGAAAAATTTTCAGTTTGTTTCCCATCCCTCCCATCCCCGTTTTTGTTTTTTCGCCTCCGCACAAAGCGGTTATTTTTTCATCGGTCATATCTTTTTCGGACATCTCGGCGATGCTCTTTTGGTTTTTAATTACGCCATCCGAGCAAGTGTTCACAATAACCTCAACGCTTTCAAACACCTCGGCGCACAATTCCGCCACCAACGCTGTTAATTCATCGTTGTCTCCGAATTCTCCGCCTCTGGCTTCGTGAATCTCTTCATCGGTGATAAAATCATTGTCATTGAATTGAACCACGGCGTAAACGGGATTTTGATAAATGCCGGAAATAATGTTTTCCAGCGAGCTTCTTGAGTCCGCATGGAAAAAATCCTTGTGCGTAATCAATCCCTGGAGGACAACTTTTTCTCTTATCGCTTCGTCCCAATTTATTGACAGGCGGGGATTTCCCGCGGCCGCCAGCACTCTCTTTTTGACGACTTTATCTTCAATGTAATCAAAGTTTGCGACAGTTCTTCCAGTGCCGACCGCCCCGGAGCTTACCATCAGTATGGGCTTGCCGAAGTCATTTATAATACCCCCGTGTTCTCTGATGGTTTTGTAATCAACGCTGAATTTCCCCGACGCATCTTTTCGCGCCAGTGTTTCCGTGCCGTATTTTATTACTGTGAGTTTTTGGGGTATTTTTAGCATTTTCAATTCGGGGCCAATTACCAATGAGTATTGTTGTTATTCCCGTTATTTCAATTTTCTCTTCTCTTCCAAAAGTCTTTTTGCGGTCTTGGGCCACTCCGCCAGGCGTTTATCGGACAGCATTGCGATTACCTCTTCCGTTCGGTATCCGTTTTCCAGCATAAAGTTAAATGCTCCAACCGCGTTTTCAAGTATTTTTCGATATTCGTCAACCAATATTTTTTCGGCTTCTCTCTGCCATTTAGGGTCAATATTTTTGCGCATGTAGTTCCTTATTTTCTCAAGATAATCATAAGGCATTGAAGGGCTGAAATATTTTTCCCATACCGTGGATTCATCCATGTGCCGCCCTCCTTTAATCGTGGCAAATATCTCATCCTTCGCGAAGTTTAACGCCTTTTCCAGGATAATATGGGCATACGCTTCAATGAAAATCTTCTTTTCTGCCGGATCTGACGCGTTGGAATGCTTTTTTGTCAGTTGTTTTTCGTAAAGCCCAGTTTCAAAACCGAAAAACTTTTTAATGATGGCGCGCCTCAAAAAAGAGCCGAAGCCGATTCCCATTTTTTTCCGAACGGAATTCTTGAGGGGTTTTTCAATAAAAAGTTTTTTTGCAAGGAGGGCTTTATTTTTTGCATGTTCTCTTTCGTGTGGCAGAACCTGTTCATACGAATCGGGATATGTTTGTTCCATGTTTTTATTTATCACGATATAAGTTATTTGACTTGGAGAAATTGATTGAAAACCGACAAAAGGAAAATCATCATCCTCAAATCGCATTGATTTATTGTAAATTTTCCCGGCGTTTTCCCCCGAACAATGTATCTCAAAATACATCGGTC
>CAYWCU010000031.1:0-2252 GCA_964456855.1 uncultured Candidatus Saccharibacteria bacterium
TGTCTCATTTCTCTTCTTTTTAGAAGAGTGCCATATGTTAGTGAACTTGTGCAGCCCTTGAAAATAAAAGTGGCGAAAACGCCAGTTATTAATTTTCAAAAACACTTCTGCAATGTGCCCTCGGCAGGAATCGAACCTGCATCTAGTCCTTAGGAGGGACTTGTTCTATCCATTGAACTACGAGGGCTTCGCGCCACTTTCTCTGCCAACAGACAAAATGGCGTCAGTTTCGCATTCGCTGTGAAACCGGATGGAGTTTTTATATGCTAAGCAATGACGCCAATCTCTTTTTATCAAAACCAATTATGATATCATCGCCAACCATTATTACCGGCACCGCCATTTGCCCCGTTTTTTTAATCATTTCTTCTCTTTTTTCCTCGCTAGCCGCGACATTATGTTCCGTAAAATTGACATTATTTTCGCGGAACCAATTTTTTGCCATTACGCAATAAATGCACCCCGGTGTCGTGTAGATTATTACCTCTTTCATTTTAGTTATGCTTATGGATAGAGTAAGTAAGCGCGAATTGGTCTCCAATCCTCGCGGTCACAATAAAAAAGTCGCGCATTCAACTTTTTTCTGAAACACTCACCCCCACCCGCAAGCGCCATTAATTGATAAAACACTCTTTAGGACGAGAAACTGCAGTCTCTCCTTTGCCAGAAAACCGCTTAATCTCCCGTTCCTGTATTGCATTATATAGGAAAACGGGATAAAATCAAAGTAATGTGTTTGGCGACTCCAATGAAAATAACGGAAATAAACGGCGAAAAAGCCGTTGTCAGTTCTTCGGACCACACCCACACGGTTGACCTGAATCTGCTGAAAGAGCCGAAAATCGGCGACTATATTCTCGCTCACGGAGATTTGGCGATAAGCAAACTGCCGGAAGATGAGGCGTTGAAAATCCTGGAAATGATAAAAGAACTGCCGAATGAAAACCATTGATTTTAAAATAAATCTCAAAAAAAACGTCTCTATTTTGGCGCTCGGCCCGGAATCGGCGGGCAATTTTTCCGTTTACGGCAAAGGAAAAATTTTTCTGTCCAGCGATTTCGGCGATCTGCTTGAAGAAAAAAACTTCGCAAAATTCAAAAAAGAAGTTTTGGGTTTTTTGGGGGGGAATAAAATAAAGCCGAAAGTGATTTTGACCGACCTGCATCCTCTTTACAAAACAACAATTTGGGGAGAGGAACTCGCCAAAAAATTCTCCGCCAAACACGTTAAAATCCAACACCACCTCGCCCATATTTTTTCCAACTTAGGTGCAAGGCACCTAAGCGCGCTTAGGTGCCTTGCACCTAAGTTGGCGATTGGCATCGCCTGCGACGGAACCGGATACGGATTGGACGGAAAAATTTGGGGTGGCGAAGTTTTTAAACTGTCAGCTGTCGGCTATCGGCTGTCGGCTGAAAGAGTCGGGCACTTGGAAAATCAGATTATGATTGGAGGAGATTTGACAGTCAAAGAACCGGCGAGAATGTTAATCTCAATTTTAGATAAGTTTTTGGAAAAAGACGGCGCGTATAAATTCGTTAAAAAATACTACACCCGCAACCAATTTGAACTGCTTTATAATCAAATGAAACAGGGTTTCAACTGCCAAGAAACATCAAGCACGGGTAGGATTTTGGACGCCGTTTCCGTCCTGCTCGGCTTTTCCGACAACGAGAGAAAATACAAGCACGCGCCCGTTGATTTGCTTGAAAAAAACTCCACCACTCCTTACAAAAACCTCAGCCCAAAAATCAAAAAGTCGGCTGACGGTTACTGCTTGCTGACTACTCCTTTATTTGAATACATAGTTAAAAATCTCAGCAAAGACAAAAAACGCCTTGCCACAACCGCCCAGCTTTACCTCGCGCAAGGGCTGTACGAAATCGCCCGCTCCTCCGCGAGCGACAAAAACCCGACCGTTTTTTTTGCTGGCGGAATGGCAAATAATAAGATAATGTCATCTTACCTTGAATCCAAAGGCGCGGTTATGAACAAAAAAATCCCCCGCGGAGACGGAGGATTGAGTTTCGGACAGATTATTTGTCACTTAACAAAAACAAAAAATGCCTCAACCTGGTAAACACCAAGTTGAGGCAGCATAAATTTAAAACAAGGCTATTGAATGGCTTACCGCCATCAACAATCCCCCGACGATGGCGGTAAGCCATTCAATAGCCTTGTTTGTAACATAGACATGCGCATCAAATCATCTAAAATGACACCGTAAGCCCATCGGTTAAATCATTTAAAA
>CAYWCU010000032.1:0-1905 GCA_964456855.1 uncultured Candidatus Saccharibacteria bacterium
AAGGAATGGAAAACCAATTGAATGATTACAGAAAGAACGGGCTATGGGGCGCCTTTAGCATGCGAGCCATGAAAATGAAAACCATTGACCCGAGTTACGACCTCAGGCTGGGAGCGGAAGATTGGAAAGGAATGGAAAACCAATTGAATGAGTACAGAAAAATCGGACAATGGGATCTCTTTAGCGCGCAAGCCACGAACATGAAAATTCTTGACCCAACTTACGACCTCAGGCTGGGAGCGGAAGACTGGAAGGGAATGGAAAACCAATTAAATGAATACAAGAAAAAAGGGCAAGGGGATGCCTTTAGCACACTAGCTATGAGAATGAAAATCCTTGACCCAACTTACGACCTCAAGCTGGGACTGGGGGAATGGGGAGTAATGGAAAGTGAACTGAATAGGTATAGGAATAATGGACAAGGGGATGCCTTTAGCACACTAGCTATGAGAATGAAAATCCTTGACCCGAACTACGACCTTAAGCTGGGCGAGGAAGACTGGGAAGGAATGGAGACTGATTTGAATACATACAGGAAGAACGGAATATGGGACCTCTTTAGCGCGCTAGCCATGCAAATGAAAGTCCTCTCCTCCCCCCGCCTCGCCCGCGCGCTTTCCGAAGGGAAATTGGATGAGTTTAAATAACAATATGGAAAACATGACAAAATGTGAAGAAATGAAAACGGCGTTGGGTTTTGATAAAACCCAACGCCGTTTTTTGAATATTTTTTGACTTTAAATTGATATAAGTTTTACTTGGTGGAGCATTGTTTAAAATCAAGAAAATAATTTAGGCTTCCCAAAAAAAGAATATGGCAAAACAAAATTTGAATTTCACCAGTTGTTAAATCTTTCGGCGGGATTGTTATGAGATTAAACGGAGCAAAATTTAAAAGGCATTTTATAAATCAATAGAATATAGAATAAAATTTCTTTTTCTCAAAATAAAAATGAAAAATGAAGTAGAAATGCACGCCCACTCATATTACTCGGACGGTTATTGTTCGCCAACTGAGCTGGCGCGAGAGGCCAGGGAAAAGGGGCTCAAAGCCGTTTGTCTTACGGATCACGACACTTTACGAGGATTACCGGAGTTTTTGGAAGCTTGCGAGCGTTTTAAAATTGACGCTTTGCCCGGAATAGAAATAAGCACCACTTATGAAAATATCGTGGACATGCATATTTTGGGCTATGGTATTGACCTGAAAAAAGAAAAAGTTCTTGATGAAGCGCTCGCGAGTAATTTAAAAATGCACAACAAAAAGATGGAGATAATTTTACGGAAATATTCGGATGCTGGAATAATGGATGCCGGCATTGATGATTTGAGGCGTATCATCGTGCGGGAGAATTATCCATATGTTTCCAAGGGTGATTTGAGAAAATACCGCTTCGTTGAATTCGCCGTTCCGTACAATCAAACGCAAGATGAAACCGCGTCCGGCAGTGTCGCGTGTGCGCCCGCTATGAGTGAAATGCTAATGCCGTCAGTGGACGCCGTAAGGTTAATACAAAAGACGGGAGGAAAGGCGGTTCTTGCTCATCCGGGGAATTATCTTAAAAAATTGGCAAAGAAGGACGGTTCACCCGATTTGGATGTTTTTTTTGAGATCCTGGACACGCTTGCAGAGGCGGGGCTTTTCGGTATTGAAGCTCGGCATATCAAGCAAACGGAGGAAGTAAGTGATTTTTTGGAAGAAGTGGCGAAAAAACGCGGCTTGTTTATCACAAAATCGTCCGATTATCACGGGGCTTACGCCCCCGACAGACCTCTCGGGGAAAATGATATGTCTTATGATGATTTTCTTGAATTCAAGGAGGCGCTACGGAGTTAATTCAGCTATTTTGATGCACAAGTTCACTAACATATGGCACTCTTCTAAAAAGAAGAGAAATGAGACAA